>CAMFSS010000220.1 GCA_945983195.1 uncultured Prevotellaceae bacterium
GTGTAGGATGTGGAGCTGATTGCCTCCACGGCATCCAACACCATACTGCTGCCTTCCACGCACTTTTCCATCGTCATTCCGGCAGATGCGTAAATGCTAAAGCGGTCGTTGCTCCAGATGTTGCAGATGACATTCACGGGAATACCTATGTAGTGCAGCTTCTGACTGCCCGAATAGTAGCTATCCTTGCCGCCCCACTCAAAATCGGAAGCAAGATAGGAATATTGCACGCCGGTGCTCAAGCCAAACCGGTGGCTGAAGTCGTAGCGCACGGCAAATCCGACACGCACGGGAAACTTGTGATTCATCTTGCTCGTAACGTCCTTATTGCTATTGCTCAGCTCAATGGCATCTTTCACGCTGCTCAACTGGTTAAGACCAGTGCCCGACATATATTGCGAACGCAGCGAAGGGGCAATTTCGCTATGCCTGCTCGATGCCCCGCTGAGATTTGCGGCATACAGGTTGAGGGCTATACGCGACGATGCCGACGGATTAGTTTTCGTTGCTATCGGCAACACGCGGCTTGCTCTGCCTTGTGCAGAAGCCGGCGCGTCATTGGGAGCGACCATGCCGCGACGGTCACTGTTGACATTGTCGTCATCGGTTGGCTTTTGTGCCCGGACTGCCGCAGTGTCGGCAGCATGGATCTCCGTTTCAGTGGATACGGAGTGTCCGACCGCAGCCCCGGTGGCAGCGACAAGGCTGCGCACCGGCACGTTGGTCTTTGTGTTTTTCGCAGGATTTTTCTCCTCCCGGAGGTTGTCCGTTTTGGTTAAGGTCGGTATATTATTCAGAGTGTTGTCATTATAGGCTTCAGTAGGTTGTTGACCGACTATTTCTTTAGTGTCGGTGTCGGTTGCGAACCAAATGGCAATCGCAATCAGGGCAACGGCGGCTACAGCACCTGCACGGCGCAGCCACAAAGGCACCACCACAGCGCGATGCTTATTCTGCTGCGCCCGGGTGCCGCTCGCCAGAGTTTTGGCAATGTCGTCCCACAGCCCATCGGGAGCAGGCTCCTCATAGTCGTTGAGCTTGTCGCTCAAGTGCTTTAGCCACCGTTTTTCGTCCATAAGATTCAGCAAAAAACTAAAAATACAATCTATATATCAATTTACCAATTCAAATCAATGTGAAAGTTTCAGCTCATCATTTATCATTTTGGCAAGCATGAGCTTGGCGCGGTGAAGCTGCGAAGCCGATGTGTCGGGAGCAATTCCCAATAGGTCGGCAATCTCGCGATGACTCTTGCCTTCGAGAGCATAGAGGTTGAGCACGGTGCGATAGCCCGCAGGCAGCTTCTTGATAAGCCCCATCAGAGTGGGAGCGTCAAGCCCCTCCACGCCCGGCTCGTCGTCGGCGGCAAAATCCATTGCCTCATCGTCGTCGATGCTCACAGTGCTCAGCCTGTTTTCAGCCTTGAGCCAAGCAAGAGCCTCATTCACCACAATGCGCTGAATCCACGCCTTCAGCGACCCTTTGCCACGGCTGGTGAAGCTGCCGATTGAGGCATACACCTTCACGAAGCTGTCGTGGAGAATGTCGCGCACAGCCTCACGGTCGACCACATAGCGGGCAGCCGTAGCCGTCAGCGCACCGGCATATAGGCAGTAAATCTGCTTCATGGCATCGGTGTCGCCGGCGGCTGCAAGAGTTGCAAGTTGTTGCTCGTCGATTTCGTGGCTGCGCGTCATTTATGATGTTTTGTGATGATGTTCTCTTAATTGAGCAGGCGTGCGCTCATAAGGTTCTCGGTGGGAATCTCACCACCTGTTGCCTTACGGCTACAGAAGTCGAATTCAACCGACTTTTCACCCGAATATGATTTCCAGCGCAGCTTGAGCTTCACGGTCTTGCCCTCAGTGTCGGGAAGGCTGTTGATGTCGAATGCCACCAGAGCATCGCCCCATGCGCCATTCACATCGCCCTGCGCATCGTGGCGGAACTCCACCTCGTAGGGGTTCTCATCGTTCACGCCCGTAATCAGGTTAACTCGGTGCAAGCGGTTTCCGCCACCCCAGCGTGTGCGGAAGCGCAGTGTGAGGTAGCCGTCCTCGGCAATGGTCACCCAGTCATCTACCATCTCCACGCAATCCACGCCGTAGGTTTCATCATTCTTCTCAAGCAGATTAGGAACAGGCTTCTTGGTGAGTATGCTGTCAATCCAGTTGATTTTCACGAGGGCATCGTAGCCTGTGAGTTTTCCGTCGGGAAGATAGTTGAAGTATTCATTTTCGGGAATCTCGGTGTAGTTCACCAATGCACGCACTTCCTTCTCGTAGGGCGACTTCTTGTAGTTGGCAGGAAGCAGCGTCTTGTCGTCGGTAAGCTGAAGGAAGAAAGCACCGTCGTCGGCAGTTTTGGCAGTGACAAGGGCATTGGCATAGTAGTATCCGCCACCTGGATACCAGTAGTCGCTGTCGTCATCGTCACACGCAGTGAGAATCACCGTAGCCATGGCTACGGCAAGAATGTTTCGGAAAAGCTTTGTAAATTTCATAGTTCTGTAAAGCATATAATTTCAGTTATTTGGTTATTAATTACGCAGTATCTTGCTCGGCAGCTCAGCGTAGCGGCTTATGCGCCGAAATTCTGTTCGGTTGAAGCCGCGCCTGAAGGCTGCCTTCTACTTACTAAATAACGAAACGCCTGAAACCTTGCATTCAGTGGCTGATTTTTTGCCTTATTTAACATTCGCCGGTGCCACATACTGCGGCAGTAGCGGCTAAAGCGAGTAGTAGCCCTGCCCATTCATCTCGCAGGCTACAAAGTAATTGTACTTGTCGTCGATAATCGGATAATCCCAGCAACCGAGCTGATGGTAAATCTCGCCGCCAAAGCCTTTCTTGAATTTATACAGTCCATACATCGGGTGCGACGGGTTGGGTGAAGGTGCAATGCCAAACATATCGTACTCCACGCAGCCGCTTGCCTTGGCAAGCTGCATCGCCTTCCACTGAAGCGCGTAGGCCGGCATAAGGTTGCGCATTCTCGACGATGATGCGCCATAGAGATAAGTGGCACGGTGTGCCGAAAGCACCAGGAACAGAAGCCACACCCACATTGGCAGGCAATTTGTTAAAATTAGCAAAAAAATGATTAGTGGCAAATTTTTGGGGCAAATTCTGCCAATAAGCCTTTTCAAAACCACTTATTGGCACAATCACCCACCAAATTCTGCCAATAAGTATATTTTCTCGAAGAAAACTTTATCGCCTCCACTGCTACCAAATATCTACCCCGAAAAGATACGGATTGTGGAGAAATTCGTTTTTTCCTGACTTCGTCACTCAAAAAATTATATTTTTTATTGCGCTGACAGATGAACACATCAGGGTTTAAGGATATTTAATCTGCATCATTTTATTAGAATCTGCATCATTTTCTACTCAAATGATGCAGATTTTCCTATTATGATGCAGATAACATAAAGAAAATCCGTAACTTTGCAACGGACAAATAAATTCAGTTATGCATACATTTGATTACACAGAGTCCCCGAAGCAATTATTGACACCCGAAATTGTCAATATGTTGTCCTCATTGCATGAATTCAGAGGGAAGCAGGAGTTATATATAGAAGCAGAGTCCGACGTCTTGACAGCATTATTGGATATAGCTAAGATTCAGAGTACAAAGGCATCCAATAAGATTGAAGGCATATATACATCCGACGAGCGATTGGAAGCATTGGTAATGGAAAAGGCAGAACCTAAAAACCGATCCGAAGCTGAGATTGCAGGATATCGGGAAGTTCTGGCTACTATCCATGACAGTTATGAATATATCTCAATACGTCCTAACAATATCCTGCAACTGCATCGTGACCTATATAGTTTTAGCAGTAGCGATACAGGAGGTAGATTTAAGAATACGGATAATGTTATTGCAGAATCAAGTAAAGACGGACAGCAACGGGTGAGATTCATACCAGTCCCAGCGTTTCAGACACGTGAAGCGATGAATAACCTATGCTATGAATTTAACAATGCCATTGAAAGGGCTGAGTACGACCCTCTTTTATTGATACCTATGTTTATTCTTGATTTCCTCTGTATCCACCCGTTTAATGATGGTAACGGACGTATGAGCCGTTTATTGACTTTGCTGTTACTGTATCGTAGTGGCTATATCGTGGGGAAATATGTCAGTATGGAAATGATGATAGAAAAGACAAAGGAAACCTATTATGAAGCTTTGCAGAACAGTTCAATTGAATGGCATAATAACCAAAGCGATTACACCTCGTTTGTCAGATATTATCTGGGAATTGTATTGAAAGGCTACAATGAGTTCCATGACCGTATCGAACATTTGAAATACCGCAAATTGTCAAAGGCAGATAGAGTTAGATCTGTGTTTGATAAAAAGCTCGGAGTTGTCAAGAAATCGGATATTGCCACGCTTTGTCCCGATATTAGCGAAACAACTATCGAACGAACTTTGAAAGATCTATTGGATGCCGGTTTCATTGAAAAGGTCGGCAAGGGACGAGCAACTGGATATGCAAAGAAGTAGCCATTTATTATTCTT
>CAMFSS010000221.1 GCA_945983195.1 uncultured Prevotellaceae bacterium
AATCAAGTGAAAACTAACATTAATCCATAATATACCACAAAGATACAACACCCCACCGTCAATTCCAAATTATCCCTCACTTTTCCATTCACCCGCCCCCAATTTCAAGTCGATTCAGCAGCACTTTCATGCGTTAATAGCAGGCGAAGTGGGAAGATGTCCTTTTTTTACAAAGGGGTTTGCGGCTTCGCAAGTAACTTTGCACCGATTTTCAACCTACACATAAGAAGATATGGACAACAATGAAATGAAATTCTGCCAAAGCTGCGGAATGCCTCTGACTGATGATCTGCGAGGCACTAATGCCGACGGCAGCAAAAGCGACGACTATTGCGTCTACTGCTACAAAGACGGTGCTTTTACCGGAAATTTCACTATGGAGGAAATGGTGGAATTCTGCTCTATGTATGTTGAGGAGTACAACAAGAACACAGGCGAGAACCTTACGTGCTGCGAATACAAAGAGGTGCTGCGCCGCTTCTACCCCACCCTAAAGCGTTGGAAACTGCCTCAGAACGAGATTCCGCATGCCGATCACCCGATGAAAGCGTCATTCATCGACGAAGTCAACGCACTCGGAATTGACGGACTGCACATCGACAACCTCTATGTGCTGCAAGGCTCCTACATCAACCAGCCCTATTGCATCAACGGCAACACAGTGAAGCTGCTCGACGACAATGCCACCTACTGGTGCAACCAAGTGCGGAAGTCAGATGACAGATGCTTCGGAGTAGCCTGCAACGAGAGCTACATCCTCGTGAGCGAATACGGCATCAATGGCAGCGACCCGGTGATCATTCTTCTAAAGCACCGATAGAAATCACATTCAATTCACCAAATCAGTATGAGGGGCGTAACGACAATCGTTACGCTCTTTTTTTTCACAAATATTGTCCGCACATAAGGATAAACCGCAAATTATCACTATCTTTACACACCCTATTTTTTTACTCTTAACATAAACTGACACTCGCTATGAACAAATCTCTGAATTTACGACTTATGAAAACCCGACTGACTTGCATCATGCTCACTTCGCTGCTTGCACTCACAGCATGTAAGCACAACTATGAAAAAATGGTGGAATTTCCTGCCGATGCCTCTGCCGAGGAGAAAATTGAAATGGCTTCACGGCTGGTGCCCTCCAAGCGGCAACTGGAGTGGCAGAAACTTGAACTCACTGTGTTTCTCCACTTCGGTATGAACACCTTCACCGACAAGGAATGGGGTGAAGGCAATGAAGATCCACAGCTTTTCAATCCCACAAGCCTCGATGCCGACCAGTGGGTGCGCACGCTGAAGGCTGCCGGCTTGATGCTGGTGATAGTAAGCGGAAAGCATCTCGTCGGATTCTGCCTGTGGCCTACTGCCACCACCAGCCACTCAGTGGCTCATTCACCGTGGAAAGGCGGGAAAGGCGACGTGGTGCGTGAGCTGCGCGAGGCTTGCAACCGCCATAATATGAAGATGGGCGTGTATCTCTCGCCCTGGGACCGTAATGCCAAGTGCTACGGCGACTCGCCACGCTACAACGACATGTTTGTGGCTCAACTCACTGAACTGCTGTCGAACTACGGACGCATCGACGAGGTGTGGTTCGACGGTGCTTGCGGTGAAGGTCCCAACGGACGACGCCAGGAATACGACTGGGACCGCTTTGCCTCGGTAGTACGCACACTACAGCCCGATGCCGTCACAGCCATTATGGGCGACGATGTGCGCTGGGTGGGAAATGAGAACGGACAAGGGCGCGTCACCGAGTGGTGCGCCACTGCAATCACTCCGGGCATCTATCCCCATGCAAAGGCTGAAAACGAGCGTCTCGGGCTCGACGAATTGTCGCCCGACCTGGGCAGCCGCGACCTGGTGGCTCGCGCCGACAGGCTCTACTGGTGGCCGTCTGAAGTAGACGTATCGATTCGTCCGGGGTGGTTCTATCACGCCGGCGAGCAGCCCAAGTCGCTACAAGAGCTGTCGGAAATCTACCTCAATTCCGTAGGCCGCAACTCAGTGCTGCTGCTCAACGTTCCGCCCGACACCGACGGCCGCATTCACAGCACCGACAGCCTCCGCCTGATGCAACTGCACCGCTGGATCGACGGCTCATTCAGCCGCAATCTCGTAACCAAGCAGAGCGGCAACGTGTATGAATTTGCCGCCCCGGCAACAATTGATGCCGTGATGCTGCAAGAGGACCTCACCAAAGGGCAGCACATCGAATCGTTCACAGTGGAGGCACTCGATGCCAATGGAGCGTGGCTGAAAGTGGCTGAAGGCACCACAGTGGGCATGAAGCGCATAGCCACATTCCCCGAAGTAACGGCATCGGCACTCCGCGTGACAGTGACACAGAGCCGCGGCAAGCACCACCTCACCGGCGTAGGAGCCTACAAGCTGCTCCCCACCACCCCAATATAGCCTCCACCACCATCACCCCAACCCAATTCCACCAATCAATTTCAAGCCATTCTACATTCCATTTATAAAATATTCAGTAACTTTGCATACACATCATAAGCCATAAGAATTTATGGAGGCTGACAACAGACAAGACAAAATATCAATCCGCCAATTTGGAGCGCAAAATGAACGCTACCATGCATCCGGCATCCCAAAAGAGAATTGTATTCAAGAATTCAGCATCTGGAAGGAGGTTAGGTATGAGTGATAGGCATGCATTTCGGGCTGAGTGGCATAATTATAATAACGGTTTATATTTCGTGACAATTTGTACACGAAATAAACTACATTCATTTGGCTACATCAAAAATTGTAGAATGTTTTTGTCAGATGTCGGTAAAATAGTTGAACACTGTATATTAGATATCGCCAACCACCACACAAACGTGGATTTGGTTAATCACATAATAATGCCCAACCACATCCACATGGTATTATGCGTGGGTGCGCAACAGTCCCCGGTAGGGACGCGATACATCGCGTTCGCCCCATCAATCCAACCGATTGGTCAAAATATGGGTTGTTTGCGTCCGCCGCGTCATGGTGAGCCATATGAAGATTTTCATCATAATAGTAGTTTGGCGGTGGTAGTGGGCACATTCAAAGCAGCCGTTACACGATTGATGCGGACGCGATGTATCGCGTCCCTACAAGAACATGAACGAATTCAACCGGTGTGGCAATCACGGTATCACGAACACATAATACGCAATCAGCGAGCATTTGATAATATTATGAACTATATCGACACGAATATCGAAAAGTGGAATAAAGACTGTTTTTATACGACTTAAAAATCAACTAAATATATGGAAAAGTTAAGAATGATGAGCCGAAACGTGGGGGGGGTAAATGTGCAGAAGATTGCTGCGCTGTTTCCGCAGTGCGTCACCGAAAGGCTCGATAAAGACGGCAAGCCGGAACTTGCCATAGATTTCGACAAACTCCGTGCGGAGTTGTCGAATGAGGTGCTCGACGAAGGCGAGGAACGATATCAGTTCACCTGGCCCGACAAGCGTGCCGCTTCGCGCCTCGCCAACACCCCCACCACGCAAACGCTTCGCCCGTGCCGTGAGGAAAGTGTGGATTTCGACAACACGCAAAACCTCTACATTGAGGGCGACAACCTCGATGTGCTGAAAGTGTTGCGTGAGACGTATCTCGGCAAGGTGAAGATGATTTACATCGACCCGCCATATAACACAGGCAACGACTTTGTGTATAACGACGACTTTGCACAAGGCAAAGGCGACTTCGAGGCTCAAAGCGGCTTGTTTGACGACGAGGGCAATCAAACCGTTGACCCGATGCAACGCAACACTGAAAGCAACGGCCGTTTCCACACCGACTGGCTCAATATGATTTATCCACGACTGAAAGTGGCTCGCGACTTCTTGACTGAAGATGGGGCAATATTCATTTCTTTAGATGATAAAGAAGTTGCTAATATGATAAAAATATGTAACGAGATTTTCGGCGAGCAGAATTTTGTTGGAAATATCATATGGCAATCGCGAACTTCAATATCAAATGATGACGAAATATCGACCAATCACAACCACACACTTATTTATTCAAAAAATAGAGAATCGTTAACTTTTGGTGGTGATGATATTGACGCAAGTGAATATATTAATCCTGACAACGACCCACGAGGTCCTTGGAAATTAGTGCCTATAGATGCCAATCACGTTGGTGGTGATACAAATTTTCCAATAACAAATCCCAAAACTGGAGTTGATTACTATCCTCCTAACGGAAGAATATGGTGTTATAATAGAACAACCCTTGATTCTTTAATGAAAGATGGACGAATCAAATTTGGATTAAATGATGATTCCTCGCCAAAACGTAAACTTTTCTTAAACGAACGCATAGAAAAAGGTGATAAGAAAACTCCAAGTTCTATCCTTTTAGATGCAGGAACGACTAAAACAGGAACTACAGAAATAATGTCATTGTTCGATAACAACAAGGTGTTTGATTATCCTAAACCTACATCTCTAATTTTTCGTTTAATAAAGTATGGCTTTTTACGAAAGCAAGATATTATTCTTGATT
>CAMFSS010000222.1 GCA_945983195.1 uncultured Prevotellaceae bacterium
ATAGGTCTGCTGCTACCTTATGAGATAGACGATGCTACGGGCTACTGCTTTTACCAATCCCACATGGAACTGTTTGCCTACATTGAGCAGAATGGTTACCGCATTTCGGGTGCACCGCGTGCCTGCTATGTCGATGGCATCTGGAATCAGGAAGACCCTGAGAAGTGGCTCTCGATAATCCAAGTTCCCGTAGAACGGCAGTAGATGGCTTCGAAATAAGGAGTCATCGGATAATTATAAGCCCTGCGCATGAACGTCGTGCGTAGGGCTTTGTGTGTAGGGGTCAGTCGAGGAGGGAGAGTACAGTGGGTGTGAGCAGGGCTGTGAAGATGCCGTTGAGGGTAAGTCCGAGGCTGGCGAATGCACCGTACTTGTCGCTCACGTCCATAGCTCGCGAAGTGCCCACGGCGTGTGCGGCTGTGCCGAGCG
Source organism: uncultured Prevotellaceae bacterium (assembly GCA_945983195.1). Taxonomy (GTDB): domain Bacteria; phylum Bacteroidota; class Bacteroidia; order Bacteroidales; family Muribaculaceae; genus CALZFJ01. Next base: position 430 of record CAMFSS010000222.1, read on the forward strand.
ACAGACCCTGTGCGATGGGGCTGCCAATGCGCGTCATGCGCATCACGCGGAAGCCTGTCAGTCCTCCGAAAATGCCTACGCTGACAACTACGGCGGCAGTGAGCGGCGGAATGCCGCCAACGGCTTTTGTCACCTCCATGGCAATAGGTGTGGTGACCGACTTGGCTGCAAGCGACATGACCACTTCCTGCGTTGCGCCAAGCAGGCGTGCAATGAGAACCACCGAAATGATGCCCACCACGCATCCGGCAAGTTCGGAAATCAGCAGCGGCAACAGTTGCTTCCGAATGGTAGAGAGCTGCTTGTAGAGCGGCACGCCGAGAGCCACGATTGCCGGTTTCAGCCAAAACTCGATGTAGCGTCCACCCTCGTTGTAGGTGTCGATGCTGATGTCGTTGACATTGAGGTAGGCAATGATGAGAATTGCTGAGATTAATATCGGGTTAAGGAACGACCAGCCGGTACGCGACTGGAGAATCTGGCTCGCGGCATAGATTGCAAATGTGAGAGCGAGGAGGAAATATGTGTTGCTTAGATATTCCATGACGATAACAGCTTTTTTAGAGGAATTTGCGGACGAGCTGGTGAATCCAGCCTGTAACTACCATCACAATCACAGTGCTCACAGCCGATGCCACTACTATGGGAATCCACTGGGCGCGGATTATGTCGAAATAGAGCATTAGCGAGACTGCGGCAGGCACGAAGAAGAATCCGAGGTTCTTCACGAGAAAGTTTGCCATGCCTTCCACTTGGCGGAGCTTCACCGCCTTCACTTGAAGCAGGAGTGTGAGAAGCAACATTCCGATGATGCTCGACGGCAGTTTTATGCCTGTGAGCCATACTACCAATTCTCCGAGTGCCAGACACCCGAAGATGATTGCGCATTGCAGTACCATAAGTGATATTATTTGTAACCTAAAACAAAATGTACCTTTTTTCGGGGTTCAAAGTTACACACTTTGTGCGAATATCGCAAAAAAAACTTAAGAGATGCGATGCCCTACGCTGCAAAAAAAACTTTTGGTAATTTATGGTTGTGTTATCTCTTTTTGCTAATTTTGTGGGGTAGATTATTAAAATTGACAGATTATGCTGAATTTTAGATATTTTTTCTGTGTGGCAGTGTGCGTGCTGATGGGAGTGCTGTCGGCGGAGGCTGATTTGAGAGTGAAGAGCTTCAGTGAACTTACTGACCTCGATGCACGCGTGATTGAGCCGAAAAAGGATTCAAAGACCGGCAAGAACTGCCCGATTGTGAAGGTGGTGACTACCTACGACGGTTTTCACTTCGACATCGGTGCTATGGGTGCTCCCGAGGCCGTTGTCTACAAAAAAGAGCTTGGAGAGATATGGCTCTATCTGCCCGTAAAGACGGCAAAGCTGAGAATATCGCACCCTAAGTATGGTCAGTTCATTGATGACTCCAACACCACTGACGGCTACTTCTGGTTTCCGAATGCACGATTGCAGTCGTCGACCAGCTACCGACTTGTGCTTGAGGTGAGCCGAGGCACCATTGAGGTTGACGATGAGGACCGTGTGAAGACGGGATTTGTGATAATCGACTCGGAGCCGCAGGGGGCAGACGTGTATGTGGGTGTGGAGGACGCGAAGCCCGAATATGTGGGGCAGACACCATTCCAGAAGATGTATCCCTACGGGCACTACACTTTCTATCTTCAGAAAAACATGTATCACCGCTTCGACGGTGTGTTTGACCTCAACCAGGCGCGACTGCAAGGCTCATTTCCGCTGAAGCCGGCTTTCGGCAGAATGCACGTCACTTCCACCCCGACAGGGGCAAGGGTGGTGATTGATGGTGTCGACGGCGAGTTTGTCACGCCGTTCACGTCGGGGAATCTGAAGAGCGGCGAATACACCATGCGAATTACTCACGACAAGTATTCGCCGGCGGTCCGTCAGGTGACGGTGAGCGATAGTGCCACTGCCGAGGTGAATGTGGTGCTGAGTGCCAATTTTGCACCGATAACGGTGAATACGCTGCCCGGCGCGCAGATCAGTATCAATGAAGTGGTGGCAGGCACAGGCAGTGTGACGCAGGAACTGACCGAGGGAATCTACAATGTGAAGGTTACTCTTGCCCATCACCGCCCGGCTACGAAGCAGGTGGAGGTGGTGGCTAACCAGCCGCAGACCGTGGAGCTTAATCCAACGCCGATTTACGGCTCGCTTGTGATAATGACTACGCCCTACGATGCCGATGTGACAATCGGCGGAAAGGATTACGGAAAAACGCCTGTCAACATAGAAAAATTACTTATTGGTGATTACGATGTGGTGCTGTCGAAGCCCGGCTGTGCCACGGTGACGAAGCACATCACGATTGCTGAGAAGCAGACAGCGAACATTGAAACCACATTGCCGCAGGGCTGCCGCGTGAATTTCAGCGGAACTGATGGGGCTACATTGAAGATTGATGGAGTGGCAGTAGGCACACTGCCGTGCTCGCAGGAGGTGGCATTTGGCAGCCACACGGGGTAGATAGAGCAGGGAGGAAAGTCGGCAGAGAAGGAGCTGACGGTGGAGCAAGGTGCCGGAGATGTGGAATTTGCAATAGCAATAGGCTTGAGTCCGCGGTGGTCGGCGAGCGTTACTGCCTCGCAGAGGGCAATTCTTGAGCGATTGGTTGAGAATATGGTGAAAGTTGAGGGTGGCACCTTCATGATGGGAGCAACCAAAGAGCAGGGAAAGGATGCTGAAAGTGATGAGAAGCCTGCGCATCAAGTTACATTGGGCGACTACCATATCGGGAAGTATGAGGTGACACAGGCAGAGTGGGAGGCAGTGATGGGGAAGAATCCTGTCAAATATGATAAAGGGGATAATCGACCTGTTCAGAATGTAAGCTGGGAGGATTGCCGGAAATTTATAAAGAAGCTGAATAGCCTGACGGGCTTGCAGTTCTCGTTGCCGACAGAGGCTCAGTGGGAGTATGCTGCAAGAGGAGGCAATAAGAGCCGTGGATATAAATATAGCGGAAGCAATGAACTTGGTGCTGTTGCGTGGTGTAACAAGAGTGGCGGTGAAACTCACCCTGTCGGTCAGAAGCAAGCAAATGAGCTGGGGCTATATGATATGAGCGGCAATGTTTGGGAGTGGTGCAGCGACTGGAAAGGTAGCTACAGCAGCGGTAGCCAGACGAATCCTAAAGGTGCTGCGAGTGGGTCGGTCCGCGTGTCACGTGGCGGTAGCTACTTTAACGAAGCGAGGCGCTGCCGCGTGTCGTATCGAAGCTACGACGCGCCTGGCCACCGGAACCGCAACCTTGGGCTGCGCCTGGTTGTTGCGTCCGAATAAGCTCTCTGATGGCATCCTCTGCTTATCTGAATCTAAGAAAAAATATGAGTATCTTGAGAAACGGTGCAATGAGCGGCGAGCGGAGCCGCCGGCGAAAAGCAACGTTTCGCAAGATACGAATGTGTTAGTGAATTTTTTGTTGCGGTAATTTAATGGCAGTGGGATTTGATGGCATAATCGCGTGGAAGTCGCTACCATAATCGCGTATCTACGACACGCTATCGCTTTTTTGATTGCATACCCCACACAGCCAGTACCTCCGGCACTGACTGTGTGGGGCTAACCATAATCGTGCCTCTCCGAGGCACTGCTCGCTCCGCTCGCGCGGCATTGCTGGCACTCGCCGGGTAGGTGGCACTGAGTGTCATTGCTGTCGCTCGCCGGGTGGGAGGCACTGAACGGCATTGCTGGGTGTCATTGCTGTCGCTCGCCGGGTGGGTTGTTCTGCTCCGCTCGCGCCGAGTGGGGTGATGTGTACCATAAATGGTGCACAACTATTGCATGAATGGAATGTATTTTGTAGATTTGCAGAAAAATTGAATGATATGGCTATTTACAATGTTACATCGCGTGATTTCAGAAGTCGGCAGGCAGAGGTGTTAGGAATTGCCGACCGAGGCGAACAGGTTATTATAAGGCGTAGGAACAAGCAAGCATATATGCTTGTGCCGATAGAAGACAGTGATTTGGAATTGTCGGCTGAAGCTATGCAGAGAGTTGAGGAATCTCGAAAAGAGTTTCCCAAATGTCAATCGACATTTTGTGTCTCAGA
>CAMFSS010000223.1 GCA_945983195.1 uncultured Prevotellaceae bacterium
AGCAGTTGGTTGAGCAAGATGCGTTAGAAACGAACTTAGTTCCCTTCTCAAACTTGTCGAAGTTAACACCGCAAACAAACATAGGAGTAGCGTCCTTTGAAGGAGCCGACATAACAACATACTTAGCACCGGCATCAATGTGAGCCTGAGCCTTCTCCTGAGTCAAGAAAAGACCTGTAGATTCAACAACATACTCAGCCTCTACCTCGTTCCACTTGAGGTCAGCAGGATTGCGCTCTGCAGTCACGCGAATCTTGTTGCCGTTAACGATAAGCTGGCTGTTCTCAACATCGGCCTCGATAGTACCCTCGAATGCACCGTGCATTGTATCGTATTTGAGCATATATGCCAAGTAATCAACCGGGCAAAGGTCGTTAATACCTACAATCTGGATGTCATCTCTGTTTTGAGCTGCACGGAAAACGAATCTACCGATACGTCCGAAACCGTTAATACCTACTTTAATCATGTTACTAAAATTTTTTATTTGGTTAAAATTGTTCCTTAATTTTCAAAGCTCAATGAGCCTTGCTTTTCTCACCGCAAAATTAATACTTTTTTTTCAAACATTATTAGATAAATAGCGAAAAATAATGGAAATTTTTCCTTAATTTTAGCTAATATTCCACTATTCAGCCTCAAGCTGCGTGCTACGGCTGATTTTCAGCACGTTTTGATGCCGTAAAGCACCCATGCCAATGAGGCAGACAGAGCCATATTCAATGCTCACAGCCACGACATTAGCGGCACACAAGCTTGAAATCTCTCATAACCTAATCTTTTTTACTAAAATCCCTATTTCGTCGGCAAATATAAGCAAGATGTTTTAATTAACAATAATATGCTACCACTTTTCTTGAAATATATTTTTATAACTTGCATTTTGCTTAAAAAATATAGCACTAATAGCACCTGCACGACAGCTACAATCAAGAAAAACTACAGCGATGCACCGTGATGCACCGCTGTATTGGCTTATAGGGTAAATTTTACTTGTCGGTCGAAGGTGGTGGAATGGTTTTCTTCAAGCGGCCTGAGCGATGAAGGGCTTCAGCGATAATCCACTGTAGCTGCCCATTGGTGGAGCGAAACTCGTCGGCAGCCCACGCCTCGACCGCCGCCATAGTCTTGGCGTCTATGCGAAGCACAAAGCTCTTGGTCTTATTGTCTTTTTCGGTTGCCATAATTCTCTTTTCCACGCTATGATATAGTTATTGCCTCGCAAAGGTCGCTATTTTTCCTCGGAAATGCAAGCACTGCCCTGCATATAGGCTTTTTTAGTGATTGAGCGTTCCTGCATTCACAACAGGCTGTGCCGACTCGTCGGAGCATAGCACCACAAGCAGATTGCTCACCATGGCAGCACGCTTGTCGTCGTCGAGATCAATCTGCTCATCGGCAAGCTTGTCGAGAGCCAGCTTAACCATCGACACCGCGCCTTCCACAATCTTCTCACGAGCCGATACCACGGCGGCAGCCTGCTGGCGGCGAAGCATGGCAGCGGCAATCTCGGGAGCGTAAGCGAGATAGTTTAGACGTGCCTCAACAACCTCAATTCCAGCCATTGCAAGACGCTCATTGAGCTTGTGCTCAAGCTGGACATTGATTTCCTCGCCTCCCGAACGGAGCGTCAGCTCGTCCTTCTCAAGCTGCGACGAGTCGCAAGTGTCATCGTAGGCATACTGCCCTGCCACCTCGCGCAGTGCGGCATCGCTCTGTATGCGCACAAACTTCTGAAGCTCGTTCATGCGGGCTTTTGCCGATGTCTGCTCTGCACTCTGCGCATCGACCTCAAACATTGCCTTGTAGGCATCTTTGAGCTTCCACACCATTACCAAGCCAATCATAATGGGGTTACCCACCTTGTCGTTCACCTTGATAGGCTCCACATCGAGGTTGCGCGCACGCAGCGTGAGCTTCTTGGTCGAGAGGAACGGATTGGCCCAGAAAAATCCGTTTTTCGAATACGTTCCCACATATTTTCCGAAAAACACCATCACATAGATTTCATTTGGCTCAAGCATTCCAAATCCGCACAGGAATATGAAATTGACCACAATCAAGGCTACTGCACCGCCAAACCACCAGCCATTGTCGGTCATTGCGCCTTGATAGAACATCCACGCGCACAATGCCAACAGGGCAAACAATATCACCAATGCAAGGAATCCGTTCATTCTGAACCCCTTAAATTCTCTTTCTTTCGTTTCCATAACTCTTATAGTTTTTTAGTTCAACAATTCTTGCCATAATCAATTCACAGTGAATCCCATGAATTAATTTAATATCATTTTAATATCACAAAGGAATAAAAAATTCCAGACTCTGCCAAAATATTAACACTCATTAACCATCTATACGGCGTATGATACGGCGGCTGACAGGAGTCACTATGTAACGTGTCACCGGGAAGGAAATGGCGGTTACCGCCACAAGGTAAATGGCCAAATGCAGCCAGTCGGGAATTACCGCTGCCGCAGGAGTACCGGCAGCAGTGGTTGAAGCATTGTAGATACCTGCAATGTGCATAAGTCCACCAAACAGATAATAGCATGGAAGATGCGTGATGAACACTGTAAAACTCACGTCACCAAGCTTCTGCAAAGGCTTGGAGGCAAGCAGCCGGCTCACATAGCTGCGGTTTACGGCAAGCACAATAATCAGCACGGCACACGGCACAATGTAGATGAGATTTAGCCGGGCAAACAGGGGGAAGTGCAAATGCCACAGCACGGTAGCAACCACCAATGCCACAGCGGCAGTTTCGGCACACGCGGCTCCAATGCCCGAGCGCAGTAGTTGCGCATTTGTTGAGCGTCGGTATAGCCGGAAGAGTGCCATACCCATAAAAAAGTCGAAAAAACGCCCCACAGGGCAGATATATGAATAATATATAATCGTTTCAGAGTCGGTAATCATGCTGCAACAAGCATAGTAAACCGCCTCGACAACCAGCACCGACGGCAGCAACCATCGACTGTGGCGTTGCAGCCCTCGCACCACCACGGGAAACAGTAAATACGCCGGAAGCAGGCTCGAAAGGAACCATGCCACCGCATTCCCTGCGTAGCACACGCTCAAATCGGGAATCCACGACTGAACGAGCAGCGCACTGAGCACATAAGGCACAATGTCGGCAGAAGTAAAGTGCCGAAAGTACATTGCCGCGTATGCCGCCAGACACAGCAAGTGAAGCGGATAGATGTGGGCTATCCGCTTCACGATGTATTTCTTATAGTCGAAGCCGCGCGACAGAACCTTGTCGGCGTATCCTATTGAAAGCACGAATCCACTGAGAATGAAGAAGAATGTAACACTCCATTTCGACAAGTCAATATCGGTCGGGCAGCAGTGCTCCACCAATTGGAAATGAGTAAAAGCCACCATTGCCACGCAGGGATAGCGCAGCCCGTTAAGCGACATTATTCTATTTGAGCCATTACCCATCGCGAAGCCGTCGTCAGTCTGCACAACGCGCCCTCAGGTGCTCTGTCTTATTTCTTCTCCTTGAGCAGGTCGCGAATCTCAGTGAGCAATTTCTCCTCAGCCGATGGCTCGGGAGCAGGTGCCGGAGCAGGCTTCTCTGCCTCTTTCTTGCGCGAGAGCTTGCCGATTAGGCGAACGAAGAGGAACACCGAGAAGGCGATGATGAGGAAATCGAAAGTGACCTGGAGGAAGTTGCCATAGTTGAGTGTCACGGCATCGGCAGCCTGCTGAATCACATTGCCGGCTTCGTCCTTCAACTCAGGCACTGCATCCTTCATGGTCCACTTGAGGTCGGTAAAGTTCACACCGCCCACAAGGAGTCCGATAGGAGGCATGATCACATCAGCAACTACCGAAGATACGATTTTACCAAAAGCACCTCCGATGATAACACCGACAGCCATATCAAGCACATTGCCCTTCATGGCAAAATTCTTGAAGTCGTTGAGAAATTTATTAGCCATAATTGTAGAAAATGTTATTTGGTTAATAGTGAATTAAATTGTTGACTGTGATCTTACAGCCCGAACTCCTGCTTCAGACGCTCCACATAGTCGAGCTTCTCCCAAGTGAACAGCTCCACAGTGATGGTCTTGTTGCCCTCATATTTCGAGCGGAACTCCTTCACGATTGTGCGTGGCGCACGACCCACGTGTCCGTAAGCGGCAGTCTCCTCATAGATAGGGTTACGGAGTTTCAGACGTCGCTCTATGGCATTGGGGCGCATATCGAAAATGCTATTGAGCTTGGCGGCAATCTCCGCGTCGCTCATAGCCACATGCGATGTACCGTAGGTGTTCACACACAGGCTCACCGGGCGTGCCACGCCTATGGCGTATGCCACCTGCACAAGCACCTCATCGGCAATTCCGGCAGCTACCACGTTCTTAGCGATGTGGCGTGCTGCGTAGGCAGCCGAGCGGTCGACCTTCGAGGGGTCTTTGCCTGAAAATGCACCACCGCCGTGTGCCCCCTTGCCGCCGTAGGTGTCGACAATCATTTTGCGGCCGGAACGTCCGGTATCCCCGG
>CAMFSS010000224.1 GCA_945983195.1 uncultured Prevotellaceae bacterium
GTTGCGCAAGAAAGGCAGTCCGGCAGCATCAACGTCCATTGCAGCAGCAAAAGCACCGCTACGCGCCACCATTGCCGCCTTCTCACGAATGGTAGCAATGTCCCACGGCTTGATGGTAGGGATTCCCACGCCTCCCGCAGCGGCAATGGCTTCGCACGCCCAACCCATCACCTCAGGCACCACGCCATCGCCGGTGAAAGCCGCAATTCCGGCATCGGCGCAAGCACGCACCATTATATTATTGTATTCACGGTCGCCATAACGCTCGCCGCAGTGAATATTCACAGCACCCACCGGAGCAGCAAAGAGCGGCAACGCAAATCGGCGACCGAGCAACTCGGTAGTCATGTCCACAGGTCGCAGCTCGCCGATTGTGTCCATATTCACACGCCAGTGCCGCCACGCCTCATAGTTGCGCACAGCATTGTCGCCAGTGCCCTTTGCACCTGGTCCGGGAATCATATTGCGACAGGCTCGACCGTTACACACATCGCAGGCTCGGCACAGCTTGCCGCCCATAGCCTCCCGCGCATTCTTCAGTAGTTCCTTGTATTCCATATTTCCTAAGATTATTCAGCAAGTCTTTTTCATTCTCATTTTACCGGGCAACGACACCCGATACAAAGGTAGCAACAAAAGCGGAATTAGCGGCAATTTCAGCCAATTTATTCGCACCACATAATTCCAGCAAAAGGTCACAAAAAATTCACCGCTCATAATTTAGTGATTATTAGCATTTTCACTACTTTTGCACACACTAAGTCTTGGAATGGTGTATATTTCTACCTCACCAATGTCTTGAAATGGTGCATTTAGTTAAAATTTGTTTATTTTATGCGTAGAAAGATTTATAATGAATTACTGCTGTGGTGAGTGATGAGGGCCAAAGTACGAAGTAGAATTTCGGGGGATTGAGTGTGGGGCAGTGGAAAAATTTGGTGGATTTGCAGAAATTGCGTAAATTCGCAGTCGCCCTGCGGCAGAGCTGCCTGACGGCGGCATTTTCGCAATGCCTGCATTTTGCCTGACGGCACTTGCAAAGCTGCTTTTTTTATTCTACATAAACCTATTTTTTTTTGACATAATATATCTGCATGAAGATGAAACCCTATATCAGCCTGTGGCTTCTTCTCGCCATTGCTCTCGCGGCAGTGGTGGGCATGGAACTTGTGGCTTGCCCGATTGAGATTTTCGGTGTGGAGCTGCAAAAGTCGACGTTTGTCGACGTGCTTAGCACCGAGCCTGCCGCCACCTGCAATCTGCCGGTGGAAGCGACAACCCTACCCGATGAGCCAATGCCCGAAGCGACAAAGCCAATTGAGCCCGACACCATGCCAAAGTCGATTCTATTCATCGGCGACTCGATGCTCGAAGGTCTTTCTCCGCGCCTTGCCGCCTACGCCAAGCACAACGGCCACCGGCTGAACTCGGTGATTTGGTACAGCTCCACCACCGAGGTGTGGGGCGAGTGCGACAAGCTGGCAGGATTCGTGAAGAAATTCCACCCCGACTATGTGGTGGTATGCCTTGGTGCCAACGAGCTTTTCGTGCGCGACATCATCACCAAGCGTGCCCATTACGTCGACAACATACTCAACCAGATTGACACTATCCCCTACGTGTGGATTGGTCCGCCAAACTGGAAAAAGGATACCGGCATCAATCAGCTCATAGCCTCGAAAACGAAACCCGGCACTTTCTTCTTGAGCGACGGCATGCACTTCGACCGCGCCAAGGACGGCGCACACCCCACTCGCCGCTCAGCCGAATTGTGGATGGACAGTGTGGCAAGCTGGGTGACGCTCCACAGCGCACACCCGATAAAGCTTGCAAAGCCTGCACCCGGCACAGCACGCGCCACAAGCGTCACAGTGCTTCAACCAAAGAAATAGGCCACACGTCAGTTTTTTGCCTCCCAACTATTATATGACAACATTTATCGACAACATACTGCACCAACTTGCCTTCGACCCGGCAAATCCCATGCTGTTCTCATGCGGACTGTTCTGGGTGCTGTTTCTTGTATTCTTGCCGGTGTATGCAATGCTAAAGCACCGCCGCACGCAGATGATGATTTTCGTGCTCGCATTCAGTCTGTATTTCTACTACAAATCGAGCGGACTGTTCTTCATGCTGCTTGTGTGCACCTCGCTCTGCGACTGGCTGTTGTCGCACGCCATTGCCCGAAGCCATAGCCGCCGCAACCGCCGGCTGCTGATGTGGCTCTCAATCACCATTTCCCTCTCAGTGCTTGGTTATTTCAAGTATGCCAACTTCATAGTGTGGAACTGGTGTGCAATAGTGGGGAGCAACTTCCAGCCGCTCGACATAATCCTGCCCGTAGGAATATCGTTCTACACATTCCAGTCGATAAGCTATGTTGTCGACGTCTACAAGCATCGCATCGAGCCAACTCATTCATGGCTCGAATATGCCTTCTACCTGTCGTTTTTCCCACAACTTGTGGCAGGTCCAATAGTCCGTGCCGACTACTTTCTGCCGCAACTACGCGACAACCGCAGTGCCTCCCGCGAAATGGTGTACTCCGGTCTGTGGCTCGTGATAGTGGGCATTGTGAAAAAAGCCATAATTGCCGACTACATAGCCCAATACAACGACCTCGTATTTTCCAACCCCGGAGGGTATGGCGGCTTTGAGACGCTGATGGGCATCCTGGGCTACACCATGCAGATCTACTGCGACTTCTCGGGCTATAGCGACATGGCAATCGGCATTGCGCTGATTCTCGGCTTCCGCCTCTCCGATAACTTCCGGCTGCCCTACCAGTCGCAGAACATCACCGAATTCTGGCGACGCTGGCACATTTCGCTATCGTCGTGGCTGCGCGACTACATCTACATTCCGCTTGGAGGCAACCGCCACGGACGCACGCGCACCTATATCAACAACCTTGCCACCATGCTGCTTGGCGGACTGTGGCACGGCGCGGCGTGGAAATTCGTGTTTTGGGGCGGAATGCACGGTGTGGGACTTATGGTACACAAGGCCATGAAGCCCCGGCTCGACCGCCTACCCGACACATGGCTCACACGCGCAGCAAGCCGTGCGCTGACCATGGTGTTTGTGTCGCTGCTGTGGGTGTTCTTCCGCGCCGACAGCTTTGGCGATGCTGCGACAATCATCGGCTGTGCCTTCACCGGCTTCGACGCTTCGCACATCGTGCCATTCATCGCCGAGCGTGGCACATGGTGCGTGATGATGGCGGTGATAATCGCCCTCCATACCCTGCGACTGGAGTGGCTCGAAAGTGCCAAGCAGTGGTTTGTGAGAGCGCCATGGGCTGTGAAGCTGCTCATCTTCGTTGTTTTAAGCATTTCAAATCACAGTTTTTAGCCTTTTTTGGAGAATATGCACGCAATCTGAATTATTTTTACTATATTTGGAGGAATTTTCGCCTTGCGAAAGGTAATTATTAACTTTTTAACTTAAACTATTTATAGGCTTTAACGAATACAAATTAATAATTATTTATAAACTACTGATTTACAAATTTATGCGACTAAAACTTTTAATGCTGCTGACACTATGTGCGTGTCTGCCTGCACTCGCTCAGCGAGCAGGCGTGAAGGGCGTTATCGTCGACGACGCAAACGGGCTGCCGGTAATCGGTGCCACTGTACTGCTCGATAATCAGGGCAACAGCGCAGTGACCGACATCGACGGACGGTTCTACATCGACGATGCTGCTCCCGGAGAGGACAATGTGTCGGTTTTGTGTTTAGGCTACAACGATTTCACGCAATTCGTGACAATCAAGCCTGGAAAGATTGCCGACTTAGGCACTATGCGTATCAAGGCTTCGGGTTTCGACAACTCAGGAAGCGACTTCGACCTTATCATCGACGAGGCTATGCTCGAGGACGAGGAGGGAAACTCCCAGACCATCAGCACACTCACCGGAGCGTCGGACAATGTGTTCTACAACGCTGCCAACTACAACTTCTCGGTGATGCGTTTCCGCCAGCGCGGTTACGACCAGAACTTCAATGAAATGTACATCAACGGCGTGAACTTCAACGACCCCGCCCGCGGACGCTTCAACTACTCGATGTTTGGCGGCTTGAACCAGGCGTTCAAGAACAAGACCACCGGAATCGGACTTGATGCCACTTCGTTCTCATTAGGACTTGTGGGCGGTGCCACCAACGTGAACACGCAGGCCAAGGACTATGCTCCGGGCTTCCGCGCCAATGTGGCATACACCAACAGCAACTACTATCTACGCGCCATGGCTATGTACTCCACCGGTCTCAGCAAGAGCGGCTGGGCTCTCACTGTGGGTGCAATTGCCCGCTACTCCGACCAGGGTGTGCAACACGGTACGTTCTACAACTCGGCAGGCTACTTCCTGGCACTCCAAAAGGTGTTCAACAACCGACACTCGCTCGCCCTCACCACTTTCGGTGCTCCCACACGCCGCGCCAACAACAATGCGGTGTTCAAGGAGTCGTGCGTGCTTACCGACGACTACC
>CAMFSS010000225.1 GCA_945983195.1 uncultured Prevotellaceae bacterium
TGCCGCTACACCACTTTCGAAGACCACCAACATCCTCACTTCAATCTGCACCTGACCAAGGGCAATATGAAGGCCGGGAAGACTGTGGTGTCGGGACCCGCCTACATGGTGCTTGCCGATGTGCCACTGCCGCTTGCAGTGCCTTTCGGCTACTTCCCATTCAGCAAGAAATACTCGTCGGGCGTGATTTTCCCCACATTGGGCGAGGACTACAACCGCGGCTTCTTCCTGCGCAATGGAGGATATTATTTTGCCATCAACGACATGATTGACCTGGCACTGACCGGGGAAATCTACACCAAAGGTTCGTGGGGAATTGCAGCGCAGTCGAACTATGTGAAACGCTACAAATTCTCAGGAAACTTCAACCTGAACTACCTCGTCACCATCAACGGTGACAAGGGAGCTGCCGACTATTCGAAGCAGACCAACTTCCGCATCACATGGTCGCACTCGCAGGACTCGAAAGCTAATCCCAACATGACACTTTCGGCGAGTGTGAACTTCACCACCAGCGGCTACACACGCAACGACCTCAACAGCTACTACAGCAGCGACTTCACAGAAAACACAAAGAGCAGCACGGTGAACATGACCTACAAGTTCCCCAACTCGAAGTGGAGCCTGTCGACAACCGCCAATGTGTCGCAGCGCACTGCCGACTCCACACTTGCAGTGTCGTTCCCGAACATTACACTCACCATGTCGCAGACCGCACCGTTCAAGCGCAAGCGCGCAGTGGGCGACGAGAAGTGGTATGAGAAGATAAAACTGTCGTATTCAGGACAGTTCCAGAACTCTCTTACGGCAAAGCAAGACGAGTTTTTCAAGAAAAGTCTTGTCAAGGACTGGCGCAACGGAATGAAACATTCGGTACCGGTGTCGGCAACTTTCAATGTGCTGAAATACCTCAATCTCACGCCGAGCGTGACGCTCAACGACCGTATGTACACGAGCAAGATACGCCAGCAGTGGGATCCTCAGGCTTCGGCAGTGGTGAGAGACACTACCTACAGCTTCTACAACGTGTTTGACTTCAATGCATCGGTGTCGCTCGATACGAAAATCTACGGATTCTTCAAGCCGTGGAAGATATTTGGCGACAAGGTGCAGATGATACGCCACGTCGTGACCCCGACGGTGTCGTTTTCGGCATCGCCCGACTTCAGTTCGCCATTCTGGGGCTACTATGGCACATACGCCTATTCCGACCCACGCACAGGGCAGATTCGCAACACCAAATACTCCTATTTCTCACATGGACTTTACGGCAGCGTAGGTCAGGGAAAGACAGGGTCGGTGAACGTGTCGATTGCCAACAACGTGGAGATGAAGGTGAAAAGCGACAAAGACTCAACCGGCGTGAAAAAGGTGTCGCTCATCGAGAACTTCACCGTGAGCCAGTCGTACAACTTTGCTGCCGACTCGATGCGATGGAGCAACATCAACACTTCGCTGTCGCTGCGACTGATAAAGAACTTCAACCTCAACCTTTCGGCAACATGGGACGTGTACACCTACCAGCTAAGCCCATCAGGCTCGCCTGTGCGAGTGAATCGCACACGCTTGCAAGCCGGCAAGGGACTTGCCAAGCTGTCGAGCACGGGAACGTCGTTCTCCTATACATTCAACAATTCAACATTCAAGCGCAAGAAGGACAAGGACGACAAGGACAAGAAGCCCACTAAGAACACCAACAACGACATAGCCCGATATGAGGACAACACTGACGACGGGGCTGACACCGACAAAGAAGGCGGACAGACTGCCGACGTGCAGCTCAACCCCGACGGATATGCCAAATGGGATTTCCCATGGAGCCTGTCGGTGAACTATTCGGTGAACTACGGCTATGGAGAATTCGACAAAAAGAAACTTGAATACAAGGGCAAGATTACGCAGAATCTCAGTTTCTCGGGCAATGTGAAGCCCACGAAAAACTGGGCATTCAACTTCTCGGCAAGCTACAATTTCGACCTGCACAAGATTGCCTATATGAACTGCTCGGTGTCGCGCGACCTGCACTGCTTCACTATGAGTGCGAGCTTCGTGCCGGTGGGCCCGTATAAGTCGTACTCGTTCCACATAGCGGTGAAGTCGTCGCTGCTGAGCGACCTGAAATACGACAAGCGCAGTTCAAGCTCGAATGGCGTGACATGGTATTGATTTTTATTCACTTATGAAATAATCTGACTTTATGGAATTTATACTCGGTGCGTGCCTACAAGGAGAAGAAGCCCGAAGAATATCAGCTT
This sequence comes from uncultured Prevotellaceae bacterium, assembly GCA_945983195.1. Classification (GTDB taxonomy): domain Bacteria; phylum Bacteroidota; class Bacteroidia; order Bacteroidales; family Muribaculaceae; genus CALZFJ01. Next base: position 2,256 of record CAMFSS010000225.1, read on the forward strand.
GAGTACGTACTTGAGTGTGCACGTCTTGCACCTTCGGCAGTGAACCGCCAGCCGTGGCATCTGATTATTGCCGATAGCATTGAAGCGCGTGAGAAACTGTGTGCCTGTTATCACCGCGACTGGCTAAAGCAAGCCCCAATGATTATTGTGGTGTGCGTCGACCGCGATGAGGCGTGGACGCGCCAATGCGACGGCAAGAACCACGGCGACATTGATGCCGCGATTATCACTGAGCACATCTGTCTTGCCGCTACCGAGGTGGGGCTTGGCACATGCTGGGTGTGCAACTTCGACTACAATGCAGTGCGTGAGGCACTCAATCTGCCTGAATATCTGTCGCCTGTGGTGATGATACCGATAGGATATCCGGCTGATACAAGCAGTGATCCGGGCACTCGGCGCAAAGACATTGCGCAGATTGTAGAGTGGAGATGATTCAGAGCGGCATATTCACAACAACCGACAAACAACAAAGCGACCGAGTCGATGTGGACTCAGTCGCTTTGTTGTTATCGGGAGCGTGTGAAGAGGATTATTCAACGCTATAGTAGTCGAGTGGCGGATTGAAGTAGCGCGACATCGACTTGAGGTCTTCGCGGTAGCAAGGCTCGGCAAAATTCAGCCCCTTGCGTAACTTGTGGCACTTCGATGCAAACTTTGCCTTCTGCTCATCCTTTGTCGCATTGATTCTTGTTGTGATATTGCCATTGTGTCTGAAAACGGTGGCAGTGAATTTGCTCCGTGGCGTCAGCTCAACCTCCACTTTGCCGCCTGCGGGAATCTCGATATCCACATTTTCTATTTCGGGCAAATCGAGTGCCACAGTCACCGGCTTGCTGCCGCTCCAGGCGAAGCAGTAGAAAATCTTGCTGGTGTCGGTGGTGCGCTTGCAATAGTCGAGGCAGCCGTCGGCAATGCGCATGCGTGTGTTCACGTCAATTTTCATCGGCAAACGTGGGGCGATTGCAATGCGGGAGTTGAGCATATCGGGCTTAACGCCAAGGAAGCACTGGCTCCACACGCGAATCTGCTCGGCATTGCTCCATGCCTGGAGGAAAGTGCCCGAACGGCGCACCCACGTCTTGCCGGGGCGGCACCAGGCATCGGCATTCTCGGCAAGGCTGCCCACAGCGCCCTCATCGAGAGCCTGGCGGTTCATGTTGCTGAAGAGCTTGTAGGCTTTCTGCTCCTGTCCATATTCAATCATGCGCTGCATAGCCATGCCATTCTGCCACAGCCAAACGGTGCCGTTGTGGTAGGCATCGTCCTTGTGGTAACGGTGCCACTGCTCGTGATAGGGGTGGAAGTTCTCGTCCATCTGGTCGAGCGACGATACGCCCCAAGGGTAGACGAGGTGAGTCCATGTGGTTCGCAAGTCGTTCATCTTCAGTGAGTCGGAAGAGATCAGCTCGTAGGCATACATAGTGTTTGGGCGAATCTGGCGGTCGGGCGTACCGTCGGCATTGAGATGGTCAACGATTGTGCCATCGACCACAAAATACTTCTCAAAATTGCCCTTCAGCTTGTCGGCGGCAGCCTGCCAGCGTGCTGCATCGTCCTTCTTTCCCATGTATTGAGCCATTTGCACGGCTGCCGAAAGCTGGCCGTACCAAAGAGCCTGAATGTCGACAGCTCGGTTGCCACGGGGCGAGCAGGGATATTTGCCCTGTCGCTTCGCGTCCATCCAAGTGTCGGCATCGGCGTGGGTTAGATAGCCGCTATCGTCGACGTAGAGCTTCAGTGAGGCATCGGTGGCGATTTTTACATTCTTGTAGATTGACTTGATGAACGACTTGTCGCCTGAGTAGCGCAGATAGTCGAGAGCCTCGATTACGAAGCGCGGCGTGCCGTCGGTGGTGTTGTAGAGGATTCCGTCGAGGTTCAGGCGGTTTGGCACACGCCCATAGGTGGGCGATGCCGGGTCGACGTCCATGTATTTGGCAAACGACGACAGAATGTCGCGAGCTACTTCAAACTGACCTGTGCAGAGCACAATTCCCGGCATGGATATGAACATGTCGCGCCCCCAGAAGTCGGTGAACCAGGGCAGACCGGCATAGATGCCCCAGCCTCCGTGCTGCTGTGTGACAAGTTCGTCGGCGGTGAGCATAATCCACGAAAGACCTCGGGCAATCTGTCCGTCGGATTCAATGGCGTTGTCATTGAGAAGCTGCTGCATACGCAGAGAGCGGGCATTGTGCCATTCGGAATT
>CAMFSS010000226.1 GCA_945983195.1 uncultured Prevotellaceae bacterium
AAAAAAATACATTTTTATTAATTGACAGAAGAAATGAAAAAGATTTCTATTCTCTCCGTTGCATCATTTATGGTTGCATCGTCGTTTATGAGCTGCAATGGCTCAAGCAGCAGTGATTTGAAGACTCCGACCGACTCGCTCAGCGCAATGTTCGGAGAAATGTATGGATATGGCGTATCCGGTGAGTTGCAGCACGGTCCCGACTCAGCCAAGCTCAACAAGGCTCAGTTTATCAAGGGTATGGAGCTTGTGCTTAATGCCGACACCAGCGATGTCAGCTATGTTATGGGTATTGGTCTCGGAAACCAGCTCGTGAATATGTTCCGCAACATCAAGCAGACTCAGAAGGTTGAGTTCGACACTCAAATCGTTCTCAACGAGTTCAAGAAGGCTTTCCTTGCCGATTCTGCAAAAGATCCTCAGGCTATCCAGATGAAGGTGATGGAGCTTATGCAGCGCGTTTCGCGTGAGGCAAAGGAGAATGACCCTGTAGCTGTTGCCAACAAGAAGGCAGGTGCTGACTACATCGCTGCACAGATGGCTAAGGACAACACTATCAAGAAGACTGCCAGCGGTCTTGCCTACAAGGTAATCAACGAGGGTCAGGGCGAGTGCTTCAAGACCACTGACCGCATCATGGTGAAGTATGTCGGCAAGCACATCGACGGCACTGAGTTTGACGCTCAGAAGGAGAATGCAGTTGCCATGTCGCCGATGGGTGTAGTTCCCGGATTCAAGGAGGGACTTCTCATGATGAAGCCGGGTGCAAAATACACTCTCTATATCCCCGGTGACCTTGCTTACGGTGTAGAGGGTCGCGGTGGCAACATCAAGCCGAATGAGACACTCGTGTTTGAGGTTGAGACCGAAGGCGTAGAACCTGAGAAGAAGAAATAAGCATCACTTCAGTAAAAATTATAATTGGATTTTAGGGCGGACAGGCATCAATGGCTTTGTCCGCCTTTTGTCTGACCGGTCGTATTGCTCTGTGAGGGTCGAAAAATGGCGAATTGAGCGGAAAATGAGCATAGAATTCGAAAAAAATGGGTTGTTGGCAACATTTTGTTGCAATTTTGTGCTGTTTTCTTAAAAATTTGCTATATATTTGCATATCATGAAATAGAAAATAATTCAGATTATGGAAAAGATTGACAATCTTGACAAGAAGATATTGGAAATAATCATGCGCAACGCCCGCATTCCGTCGAAAGATGTCGCACTTGAGTGCGGTGTGTCGCGTGCCGCCATACACCAGCGCATTCAGCGCATGATTGACATGAACGTAATCACCGGTTCGGGCTATCGCGTCAATCCTAAGGTACTTGGCTATGCCACTTGCACCTATATAGGAGTGAAGCTTGAGCGAGGCTCGATGTATCGCAATGTAGTGCCTGAGCTTGAGAAGATTCAGGAGGTTGTGGAGTGCCACTTCACAACCGGTCCCTACACTATGCTCATCAAGCTCTATGCCCGCGACAACCAGCACCTTATGGAGCTGCTCAATGATAAAATTCAGCATATTCCCGGCGTTACAGCCACTGAGACTCTCATATCGCTTGAGCAGAGCATGAACCGTGAGATACCTATCCACTACGAGGAACGTATCCAGTAGTATGGTGTCGAGCGGGATATGCAGTGTTGCATGGCAATGACTGCCGTGCCGACGATGCATGAATAAAGAATTATAAATAGATTTTTCTCATAATGTTTAATTGATTGAAAGAGCCGAGACGTGAGTCCCGGCTCTTTGGCTGATTCGGGTTTAAGATGCGTAATGCTGCGTTCATTAGCCTCTTAGGGTGGGATAAATGACATTCGGCAGAGGTGCGATATTTACGAATGTAAACGCGCAGAGGGTTGTTAATAACTTTTTTGCTGTTTTCTTGAAAAAAAGTGATTTAGGTTTGTAAATTATCGAAGAATAATAACTAACTTTACGGTGGATTTTCAGCACCTTTTCTGATAGTTGATTTTGCTTATGACTGAAACTGTGTATCACATTCCGGCTTTGCTCGAAGAGTGCATCGAAGGGCTTGACATAAAGCCCGATGGCATCTACGTCGACGTGACTTTTGGCGGCGGCGGACATTCGCGTGCCATTGTTGACCGACTTGGCCCCAATGGGCATCTTTATAGCTTCGACCAGGATCTCGATGCATACGCCAACCGCATCGACGACCCTCGATTCACATTCGTTCACAGCAATTTTGCCTATCTGTGCAATTTTCTCCGGTTCTATGGCGTGGAGAAGGTCGATGGTATCATTGCCGACCTCGGCGTGTCGTTCCACCACTTCGACGAGGGGGAGCGCGGATTCTCATTTCGTGCCGATGGACGCCTTGACATGCGAATGAACCGCGATGCCCGCCGCGATGCCGCCTGGATTGTGCAGAACTACACCGAGGAGCAGCTTGCCGATGTACTCTATCTCTACGGCGAGCTTCGCCAGGCGCGGCGCATGGCACATGCCATAGTAGCGGCACGCAATGTCAATCCCATCATCACCACCGCGCAGCTTGTGGGTGTGGTGAAGCCGTTCATTGCAGCCAAAGCCGAGAAAAAGGAGCTGGCGCAAGTGTTCCAGGCACTGCGCATCGAGGTGAACGATGAAATATCCACGCTGAAGAAGCTGCTTCAGAGCACACTGAAAGTGCTGAAGCCCGGCGGACGGCTTGTGGTGCTCACCTACCATTCGCTTGAGGACCGCTTAGTGAAGAATTTCATCAAGAGCGGCAACATGGAGGGCAAGGTTGAGAAAGACTTCTTCGGGCGCGTGAATGCTCCGCTGTGTGCTGTCAACAACAAGGTGATAGTGGCAAGCGATGAAGAGGTGGAGCGGAATCCGCGTGCACGCAGTGCAAAGCTGCGAATTGCCGAGCTTGCATAAGGCAAGTGCCGGTTACGAAGCATAAAAAAATTTTTGACGGGTTGAGATAGATTTTACTGATTTGTCGGCTCAATTGAGTTGAGAAAACAACAATAACACTTCATAAAACGATTATGGCAGAGAAAAAAGGCAAGAAAAAGAATTTCATCAAGTCGTTACTCTATGGCGAGTTTATCCCAATTACGGTGGTGCGCCGCTATTCGGGCGTGCTGCTGCTTGTGCTGCTGTTTCTGCTCGGATATATCGCCAATAAATTCATGTGCCAGCTCGACATGGAGTCGATCCGTCAGCTCAAGGTGGAGCTTGCCCGTGTAAAGACCGACTATGTGAATGCCAGTGCCTCCTACTACTCGCGTATTCGCGAGACTGAGATGCGCGAACTCGTTGATTCGCTTGGTCTCGGATTGAAAACATCAGATTGTCCACCCTATAACATTACATCGAAATGACCAAGCGCAAGAACCGTGACTACATAATGGGTCGCTATATTCTCATCATGGTGGGAATATTTGCTGTGGCGATTGCTGTGGCTGCGCGCTTGTTTTCTACCACAGTGGTCTATGCCGACCGTTGGGAGGCTAAGGCTGAGAAACTCAATCGCATCAGGGTGGTTGAGCCTGAGCGCGGCAAGATTCTTGCCGACGACCGCACTGTGCTTGCTGCAAGCGTCAACTTCTATATGCCGCGCCTCGACTTGCGCTCGGAGGGTATCAAGGAGGACACACTGATGCGCTATCTCGGGGCGCTTGCCGACAGTCTGGCGGTGATTTCGCCTTACAAGACTGCTAAGGAGTGGAAAGAGCAGATTGCCGACACTTACCAAAACCGCTACACCAAGCGTGGCGCACGCAGCTTCCCGATAGGCAACAAGCTTACGTATAGCCTGCTTCAGAGTATGCGCAATTTACCATTCATGTGTCTTGGCACATCGAAGAGCGGATTCTACTATGAGGAGCAGCCGCGCCGGTGCAATCCCTACGGACGCATGGCGGCACGAAGCATCGGAAAGGTGGCATACGATCCTGTGAAGCAGCGTATGGCCGGACGCTCCGGGCTTGAACGTGCCCTCGATGACATGCTCTATGGCGAACCCGGCGAGGCACGCAGCACACAGTATGCCAACGCTATCGGGCTGTGGGAGCACAAGCCCGCCAAGAAGGGCTACGATGTGCTCACTACCATCAATGTAGGCTTGCAGGAGATTGTGGAGCAGGAATTGAGCGCAGTGTGCAAGTCATCGTGTGCCGACTGGGGCACCGCAGTTCTCATGGAGGTGTCGACTGGCGAAATAAAGGCTATAAGCAACCTGAAATACTATCCCAATCTCGACGACTATGCCGAGGGTGAGAACCATGCCGTTATGGGCTATGAGCCGGGGTCGGTGATGAAGCCCATATCCATGATGGTGGCTCTCGAAGACGGCATTGTGAGCAATCTCGATGCCGTGATAGCCACCGGTCACAGCTACGCTTTCCGTGGTGCACGACCAATCACCGACAGCCACGGCATTGCTGCGCTCCTGATTAGCGAAGTGGTGGACTCCTGCTGATGCATTGGCGTGGCATTGAGCATGA
>CAMFSS010000227.1 GCA_945983195.1 uncultured Prevotellaceae bacterium
AATAGAGGATTAAAATGTTAAATTGTAGAATTATGTGAGAAAAAGGGGGAGAATATCTATTTTGCTTCGGCTTTTCATAGATAGAAAATAAATTTGCAGCGTGATATTTCGTCGATTCGTAGCGAAATATTGCGCTGCATGTGTATCCAGGAAGAAAAACAATATATATATACAGGATATGAAGAGACAAATTAACAAGAAGCTATTAATCACGGCAGTCTGCGCTGCATCGGCGGTCGGTGCAGCCATGGCGCAATCGCCTGCCGATTCCATAGCCCTGCCAAGGCTGTGGAGCTACGCCGAGTGCGTCGACTATGCCAAGACTCACAACATCAGTCTGCAACAGTCGATGCTTACGCGCGAATCGGGGCTGCAAGATCTTGAGGCTGCAAAAGCACAGTGGTTCCCTTCACTGAATTTCTCCACCTCGCAAGGATTCACCAATTATCCGCGCCCTGCCGACGGAATGAAGAAGAACAGCTATTCGGGTTCCTACGGGCTGAATGCCGGCTGGACCATCTACAACGGTGGAAAGCGTGAAAACACAATCAAGCGCAACGAACTGAGCGATGAGGTCAACTCGCTTGCAGTGGAAGCCATTCACAACAATCTCGAAACGGAGATTCTTGTGTGCTACTTGCAGATTCTCTATGCGCGTGATGCAATCTCCATTGCCAAGCAGACGTGTGAAGTGAGCCGTGTGCAGAAGGAGCGTGCCGAGCAACTTATGAACTCCGGCCGAATGTCGAGAGTCGACTATGTGCAACTCGAGTCGCAGTATCTCAACGACGAATACAATGTGGTGTCGGCTGAAGCCTCCTACAATACTCGCCGGCTTGAACTGAAGAAGCTGCTTGAGCTGGGAATTGATGCCGACATGCAGTTCCCCGAACTGAATTTCGATGACACAGCGGTGCTACAGCCGCTTCCGGCAAAGGCTGATGTGTATGCGGCGGCAATCGCCTGGCTTCCCGAACTGAGGAGTCTGGGAATTGAGGGCGAAATGAGCGACCTCGACGTGAAAATAGCCCGCGCAGGCTATGCGCCGTCGATCACGCTTAACGGTTCGGTGGTTACGGGCAATGGCAGCGGCACAGGATTCTCTTTCGGCGACCAACTGCTCAACGGACTCAATGAGCACATTGGTGTGACACTGTCAATCCCTATTTTCGACAACAAGACCAACAAGACCAATGTGGCAAAAGCCAAGATAGAAAAGCTCAACACCGACTTGAAGCTGCAAAGCAAGCTCAACGATGTGGCACAGAGTGTGGAGAGCTATTACATTGAGGCGCAGAATGCGCAGGCAAAATACGTGAGCGGAAAGAAGCAGCTTGAAAGTGCCCAGCTTACCGACGAGCTGACGAATGAGCAGTTCAAACTCGGACTGGTGAACACCCTCGATCTGCTCTCGTCGCACAACACGCTGCTCAATGCCCGCCAGGAGCTGCTTCAAGCCAAGTATATGGCGATTCTAAATATCAAGATGCTCGACTTCTACCAGAACAAGGGCATAACACTGTGACCAACACATAAACTTACACATCAAAAATACTTTTATGAAAATGAAATTCTCAATACAAAATATCGGCACCGCAGCGGCTATGCTTCTTGCGCTCTGTGCCTGTGGAAAGAAGCAGCAGGTGAGCCTTGAAACTGCCACGGCAGCCAAAGGAGAGATTGTGGAAACGGTGACAGCCACCGGAACGCTTGAAAGCGTGACCCAAGTTGATGTGGGTACGCAGGTGACAGGTATCGTGTCGAAACTCTTTGCCGACTACAACTCGATTGTCACCGAAGGGCAGATTATTGCAGAAATCGACAAGACTACCCTCGAAAGCGAGCTGAAATCGGTCAATGCCACTATGGAAAGTGCAAGGCAGACCTACGAATACACGAAAAAGAACTATGAGCGCGACCTTGCACTGCATGAGAAGCAGCTCATAAGCGACTATGAATTCGACACTTCGAAGAAGGACTACCTTGTAGCCAAGGCTGCCTACGAAAAGAGCCAGAGCGACCGCGTGAAGGCTGCTCGCAACCTAAGCTATGCCGAAATCTACTCGCCAATCGACGGAATCGTGATGTCGCGTGAGGTGGAAGTGGGGCAGACGGTGGTTTCGAACATGAGCGTTGCAAATCTCTTTGTTATTGCCGACCTCGACAATATGCGCGTGGTTGCCGACGTAGATGAAGCTGACATAGGTGCCGTGAAAGTCGGGCAGAATGCTTCGTTTACCGTTGATGCCTATCCCAACGACGTGTTTACCGGCAAGGTGACCCAGGTGCGCATCAATCCTACCACCACATCGAATGTGGTGACATACGAGGTGCTCATAAGCACTGAGAATCCCGAGCATAAGCTCATTCCCGGACTTACTGCCAACATCACCATCAACACCAAGGAGCTGAAAGATGTGCTTGTGGTGCCAATCAAGGTGCTCAAGTTCCAGCCGCAGGTTGTTGAGGGTTTGGAGTAGCTTCCCGTGGCTGAAGAAATGCCGGCACCGCGTGCCGGAGCCGACATGCCAAAGGAGGGTGAAACGCCTAAAGACCCGGTAATTCCCACCGAGGATATGCACCGCCTGCTGTGGGTGCTTCGCGACAACCGCTTGGTGCCTACTGAGGTTGAGATTGGCTTGGACAATGGAGTGAGCATTGCCATAGTCGATGGCTTGAATGAGGGTGACAAAGTGGCACTGCAATACAACACCGTCGATGATGCTATGCCTGCCGAAGCACAGCAGGGTGGTGAAAGTCCTTTCATGCCCAAACGCCCCGGCAGCAACAAGAAGAAGTGACGAAACATCGGTGACTGAATAGTCCGACTATGTTCACTGAATTAACATCAGAGTAACAATGAAAGAGATAATAAAACTTGATAACATACGCCGCTACTTCAAGGTGGGAGGAGAGGAGGTACATGCCCTTCGCGGAGTGTCGTTCACCATCTATGAGGGTGAGTTTGTCACCATTATGGGAACGTCGGGCTCGGGAAAGTCGACGCTTCTCAACCTGCTCGGCTGCCTCGACACACCCACTTCGGGCGAATACTACCTCGACGGCGTTGCGGTGCGCACCATGGGCAAGAACGACCGTGCAAAGCTGCGCAACCGCAAAATCGGCTTTGTGTTCCAGAACTACAATCTGCTGCCGAAGACCACTGCGCTTGAGAATGTGGAGCTGCCACTGCTTTACAACAGTGCCGTGAGCGCCACTGAGCGTCGCGAGCGTGCCTCGATAGCCCTCGACCATGTGGGATTGCAGGAGAGGAAGATGCACAAGTCGAACCAGATGTCGGGCGGACAGCAGCAGCGTGTGGCGATTGCCCGCGCCCTCGGCTCCGACCCTGTGATTGTCCTCGCCGATGAGGCAACGGGAAACCTCGATACGCGCACGTCCTACAGCATTCTTGTGCTTTTCCAGGAGCTGCACCGCCGCGGACGCACCATCATATTTGTGACCCACAACCCCGAACTTGCACAGTTCAGCAGCCGCAATATCGTGCTGCGCGACGGCAAGATAATCGCCGACCAGCGCAACGACAATATCCGCTCGGCTAAGGAGGTGCTCGATTCCCTTCCGGTGGAGAATGACTGATAAAAAATGAAGATTGTAGTGGTTAGCCACTAAAAAACTAAACCAACAAACAATGAATCTATTCAACTTATTCAAAATAGCCTTGAAGGCGCTTGCCAACAACAAGCTGCGATGCTTCCTCACCATGCTTGGAATCATCATAGGCGTTGGGTCGGTAATCACCATGCTTGCAATCGGTCAGGGCTCAAAGGAGAGCATCAAGGCAAACATTGCCGAGATGGGTTCAAATATGATTATGATTATGCCCGGAACCGACATGCGTGGCGGTGTGCGCCAAAGCTCCGACGACATGCAGAAGCTGAAGCCTGCCGACTATGAGGCAATGCGTGAGGGAATGACCTTCGTGAAGGGCATTTCGCCCGAGGTGAGCAGCCAAGGGCAGTTTATCAACGGCAACAACAACTATCCGTCGAAAGTGAGCGGTGTGGCAATCGACTATCTCGACATACGCAAGCTAACGGTGGAGGAGGGCAGTATGTTCACCGAGCGCGACATACAAGGCGCAGCCAAGGTGTGCATCATCGGCAAGACCGTAGCCGATGAGCTATTCCCGAGCGGCGAAAGCCCCATAGGCAAGGTTATACGCTTCAACAAGATTCCCTTCAAGGTGGTGGGAATGCTCAAATCGAAGGGCTACAACAGTATGGGTCAGGACCAGGACGATGTGGTGCTTGCCCCTTACACTACCATCATGAAGCGCGTGCTTGCAATCGACTATCTGCAAATGCTTTTTGCCTCGGCAGTGACCGAGGAGAAAACCGAGCAGGCGATTGATGAGATTTCTACCATTCTGCGCAAGATTC
>CAMFSS010000228.1 GCA_945983195.1 uncultured Prevotellaceae bacterium
CCCACTCAACAAAGAGCCGCGGGCTTTCACCAACGCATATTTCGACATATACCGCGACGCCGTGCGCCAACGCTACACAATGGCTCCCTACATCTACACAATGGCACGCAAAGGCTATGACGATGCCCTTGCACTTTGCCGACCGATGTACTACGACTATCCAACCAACGAGGAAGCCTACACATTCCGCAACGAGTATATGTTTGGCGACCAGATGCTCGTTTCGCCAATCACCACACCTATGAATGGGCACTTCTCGTTGCAAAGCACATGGCTTCCCAAGGGCAACTGGTATGAGCTGTCGACAGGCTCTATGGTTGCAGGAGGAGGCGTTGTTGAGCGAAAATATGCAATCGACGAGTATCCCGTATTTGTGAAAGCAGGAGCCGTTATACCATTCTACAACGACCGCGTGCAGAATCTTCAGAACAACGACGAAGAAGTGGTGGTGACAGTGTTCGCCGGCAATGAAGGAGGTGAATTCACGATGTATGAGGATAACGGTGATGACCAGAACTACGCTACGGAGTTTGCCACTACCGCATTAAGCAACCGTGTGGAAGGCAACACACAGACCATCACCATTGGCAGCCGCAAAGGAAGCTACAAGGACATGCCTGCACAACGCCGTTTCAGCGTGAAGTTGCTCAACCGCTTCGCACCAACATCGGCAACCGTGAACGGCAAAGCCGTTGAATGCCGCTATTGCGGAGAGGATATGGCTGTGATAATCGACATTCCCGAAACAGACTGCTCAGTCGAAAAAGTGGTGAAAGTCACCTACCCCGAAACTTCGGTAAGCCTCGACGGACTAAAGGGCATTTCGCACCGCCTTGTGAAGGCTCTCAGCGTTGTCAAGTACAACAAGGCCCGCATCACCTTCAAGCGCGAGTTCACACTGCTCGGAAGCCTTGCATCGGCAATGTATTACGCCCGTGGGGAGCAGCCTGCAATTGTAGAACAATTCATTGATAACTATAACAATATGGATGATGTAATCAAGAAGCAGAAGCTCACCGATGAGCAGAAATCGCTTTTCCTCAATCAAATCGACTGGAAAGAAATAACTAAATAATTAATCACACTCATTGTTCACAAATTGAAGGGTATGTATGCTCAAGCACAACATACCCTTTAGGCTTTTTTTAAGAAAACGCAATTATCATGAAAAGGATTTGTAAGTCAATTGTGGCGATACTGATAGCTTTAGTTCCGGCTATAAGTGCCACTGCCGCCAAAAAAGCGGCTAAAGATGCTGATGTGGAGGCTGCCAAGTCGCTGGCAGAGCGTGTATTACCCAACCGCTGCAACAGTTTTGAGTTCCGAAAGTTGAATTCGGGCAAGAAACCGAAAGACAGCTTCGCTCTTTGGAGCGAAAACGGGAGAATTATAGTTGCAGGCAACAACGCCAATTCCATGGCAATGGGCTTGAACCACTACATCAAGAAATATTGCCTCACCACCATATCGTGGTATGCCGCAAAACAGGTGACACTCCCCGATTCACTGCCGGCAGTGCCTGAGAAAGAAACCGTGGAAGCCCGCACAGGAATCCGCTTCTTCCTCAACTACTGCACCTACGGCTACACAATGCCTTTCTGGCAGTGGCGTGATTGGGAACGCTTCATCGACTGGATGGCACTTAACGGCGTGAACATGCCACTCGCCATAACCGGGCAGGAGGCTGTGTGGTACAACGTGTGGCGTTCACTCGGCATGACCGACGAGCAAGTGCGCTCCTATTTTGTCGGTCCGTCGTACCTGCCATGGCACCGCATGGCAAACATCGACCGCTGGAACGGTCCGTTGCCAAAATCATGGCTCGACGGTCAAGTGGAACTGCAAAAACGCATCTTGCAGCGCGAACGCGAGCTGAATATGCGCCCGGTGCTGCCAGCATTTGCCGGACACGTTCCTGCTGAACTGAAAAGCATTTTCCCCGATGCCAACATCAAGTATCTTGGCAGTTGGGGCGGTTTCGACGACAAATACCGCTGCCATTTCCTCGACCCGTCAGAGCCGCTTTTCGCAAAAATACAGAAACTCTTTCTCGAAGAGCAGACACGCCTTTTCGGCACCGACCACATTTATGGCGTCGACCCATTCAATGAGGTTGACCCACCAAGCTGGGAGCCTGACTACCTGAAACGCGTTGCTGCCAATATGTACGGCACACTCACTGCCGTCGACAAAGATGCTGTGTGGATGCAGATGACGTGGATGTTCTATTACGACCGCAAAAAATGGACTGCCCCACGCCTTAAAGCCCTGCTCGACGGCGTACCACAGAACCGGCTTCTTCTGCTCGACTACTACTGCGACTATGTGGAACTTTGGGAAAAGACCGAACGTTTCCACGGACAGCCATATATCTGGTGCTATCTCGGCAACTTCGGAGGAAACACGGCAATGCGAGCCAACACCAAGAAGTCGCTCGCGCGAATCGAGAAGGCACTTGCCAAAGGAGGGAAAAACCTGTGGGGAATTGGCTCTACACTCGAAGGACTCGATATTCAGCAATCGCCATTTGAGGAAATTCTGTCAGCAGCCTGGAGCTTTCCTTCCAAAGACTCAATAGAAACTGCCCACTCCATTGCCGACCGTCACTATGGCGCTCCTTGCGCTGAGGTGCGGAAAGCGTGGGAGATTCTCTACAACGACATCTACGTAACCCACTCCCATTCATCGGGCACACAGCAAAGCTACCGCGGCAAATTCGGTGAGAAAGACAATTGGCACTATCGCACCGAATATGACACGAAACGCCTTGAAGAAGCATGGACATGGCTGCTGAAAGCTCCCGAAGCCAATACTGATGCCTTCATCATCGACCTTGTGGTAGTAGGCAGACAAGTGCTTGGCAACCGCTTCCACGAGGACAAGCTGGCTTTCGACATTGCCGTGAAAGAACGTGACACCAAGATGATGCGACACTATGCTACTGAAATGATGGAGCTTATCCGCGACATCGATGCACTGTGCGCATGCCACAGCCATAGCCGACTCGACACATGGCTCGCCACAGCGCGTGCATTGGGCAAGACCGAAGCCGAAAGCGACTACTACGAACTTAATGCACGCAACCTGATTACCACCTGGGGCGGCAAAGGTCAGCTCAACGACTATGCCAACCGCTCATGGGCAGGACTCAACACGGGCTACTACGACCGCCGCTGGCAGCTCTACTTCAAAGAAGCTTTCGTAGCCGTGGAGCATGGACGCGACTTCGACCTGCTAGTATATTAGTCTAATGCGGGTGAATTTGAACACGAATGGGTGGCGCGACTTTCCACTGCACCACATTGCCCCAACACCAATACTTCAGCAATGCAGTGCACAAATCGTGATTACACGAACGCACATACCGACATTCTGACTCTTTCGCGACTAATACAAGCCAAATACTTCTATAAATAGCACATCTCATTTCGAAACGACTCCAAAATTGAAATTTTTCATAAAAAACTTTGAAATATATTTTGATATAAGCAAAAAAAGGCATACCTTTGTTGCGTAACGAAAGTACATAAGTTACGTTTATAAAAGATTCTGCCGCTATACGACATTTCGTGTTTCGCAGAAACTTTTGTAACACAACGTTTTACGAACGAAAACGAAAGGAAAAACAAAACCATTGTATAACAATATGAACAATAACGGTGAATCTCATTTCGATGTCATCATCATCGGTGGAGGCGCTACAGGTGCCGGCACAGCGCGTGACTGCGCCATGCGCGGACTGAAGGTGCTTCTTGTGGAGCGTCACGACATTGCTTCAGGTGCAACGGGCCGAAACCATGGTCTGCTGCACAGTGGAGCACGCTACGCCGTTACCGACCATGAATCGGCAGAGGAGTGCATAAAGGAGAATATGATTCTGCGCCACATCGCCTCGCACTGCGTGGAGGAGAACGACGGTCTTTTCATCACGCTTCCTGAAGACGACCTGGCGTATCAGGCAAAGTTTGTTGAAGCTTGCACCGCAGCAGGCATCAACGCTGAAATCATCGACCCGGCACAAGCGCGCCGCATCGAGCCTGCCGTAAACCCTGTACTCATCGGTGCAGTGCGTGTTCCCGACGGTTCGATCGACCCGTTCAGGCTCACCACCGCCAATATCGTCGATGCACAACTGCACGGTGCCAAGGTGCTCACCATGCACGAACTCACCGGTTTTGTTATCAACAATGGACGTATGACAGGTGTGAAACTGTATGACCACCGCTCGAAGCAGACAAAAACATATTATAGCAGCATTACGGTGAATGCCGGCGGAATATGGGGGCACAACATTGCCAAGATGGCAGGAGTGAACGTGAACATGTTCCCTGCCAAGGGTGCGCTTCTGGTATTTGGCCACCGCGTTAACAACATGGTAATCA
>CAMFSS010000229.1 GCA_945983195.1 uncultured Prevotellaceae bacterium
GTCGATTCCACGCATAACCTTGTAGACAGTGGGCGGATTTGTAGCCGACCGGCGATATTCGTCGTGAAATTCCTGCGGACCGTCGATGCTGACGCCTACCAGGAAACCGTTTTCCTTGAAGAACCGGCACCACTCGGGGGTTAGCAGAGTGCCGTTGGTCTGTATGCAGTTGTCGATGTGGCGACCACGTGCATAGATGCGTTGCAGCTCAAGTGCCTTCTTGTAGAAGGCGATGGGTCGCATTAGCGTTTCTCCGCCGTGCCAAGTGAAGAGCACGTTGGGCGACGTCTGCGCTTCGATATATTCTTTGATGAATTTTTCGAGCATCGAGTCGGTGATTATCTGGTTTTTGCAGTTGCTATAAAGTTTTTGTTTTTCGAGATAGTAGCAATATTTGCAGCGCAAGTTGCAGAGCGAGCCTGCGGGTTTGAGCATCACATACAATGGCCGGGCAAACGGGTTGAATATTTCCATGAGTCTTATTTTGGGCGCAAGTTACAAAAAACTGCTCTATTGGCAAACTCTCGCCAATAGAGCAGCAATGAAATCAAGATTATTTAACTATTATTTTTCTGGCTTTCGTTCCTTGACGAACTATGTAAAGCCCCGGTTTGATATTGTGTCTTGTCCGCTTGTTATGTCTTGAAGCCAGAGTAGGTGGAGGTGGTATGGGGTATGTCCGCAACCTCCTTAGGACGTGACGGAAGCAGTAGTTCCCGTTCGTCTCCTTTGCTTGTAGCTCTTATTGCAGTTTTTCCTGCTTCTGTGTAGGAACATAATGCGACCCTACGGCCTTGAGGAACTCGGCTTTAAGTTTCTTCACCAGTTTCGGGTTTTGTGCCGAAATGTCGGTCTGCTGCGTCGGTTCGGCAGTCAGGTCGTAGAGCGAGTAGTGATCAACAGTTCCGAGTTCGTTGCCCGTGGCGTTTGTCTTTGGTCCGCTGTATGGCGGTATGAGGGCGTAACGACCGCTGCGGTATGCCAGACGGCCGCTTGCCTCCACCACATAACTCTTGCGTCCCTTGTCGCTCTTGCCGAGGAATGTGTCGAGATAGTCTTGCGAGTCGAGTCCGTCGGGTATCTTCTCGCCTATCATTCTTGCGAACGATGCAAGGAGGTCCTGCTGTGTCACGAGTGCGTCGGTGGTGAAGTGTGCTATCTTTCCTTTCCAGTATATGAAGAAAGGCACGCGTGTGCCGGCTTCAAACAAACTGTATTTACCTCCTCTGAGTCCGCCGTTGGGGTCGTGTATGGCGCGTCTTCCGCT
The DNA here is from genome assembly GCA_945983195.1 of uncultured Prevotellaceae bacterium. Taxonomy (GTDB): domain Bacteria; phylum Bacteroidota; class Bacteroidia; order Bacteroidales; family Muribaculaceae; genus CALZFJ01. Next base: position 1,268 of record CAMFSS010000229.1, read on the forward strand.
GGCACCGTCCTCATATCCGTCGTCGAGTACGGGACCGATGTCGCTTGTGAATATCACGATAGTGTTGTCGTCCAGACCTTTCTCTTTCAGATATTTCATTGTTTCGCCCACGCACCAGTCGGCTTCTATCACTACATCGCCGCGTGCTCCCGTTGCCGACTTGCCCTCGAACTGCGATGCCGGGACGCGTGGAACGTGCGGCTCGTGCAGTCCGTAATAGAGGAAGAAGGGCTTGCCCTGGGGCACAGTGTCGATATAAGCTTTCACTTTGGCGAGTATGTCGGCAGCCATTGTCTTCTCGTTCCAGATGGCACTCTTGCCGCCTTTCATGAATCCTATGCGAGGAATGCCGTTAATCACTGCGTCCTGATGCCCGTGACTCCAGTGCATTTTCACCAGTTCGGGGTTGTTTACGCCGGTGGGTTCGCCCTCGAACGGGTGCTCATAATCTACAGAAATGGGGTCGTTGGGGTCGAGGTTTGCCACGCGTCCGTTCTCGACATACACCGTAGGCACGCGATCGACAGTGGCGGCGATGAGGTAGGTGTAGTCGAAGCCAATGGCGTTGCCTGCCGGTGTTATCTGTCGGTTCCAGTCAATCTTGCCCTCGCCCATACCCAAGTGCCATTTGCCTATGGCGGCGGTGGAGTAGCCGGCGTGTTGGAACATCTTGCCGATAGTAAACTGGTCGGTGTCGACGAGCAACGGAGCATCACCCGGCAGCATCTTGGCATGGTGGTTACGCCCCGGAGACATACCGGTCATTAGTCCGTAGCGCGATGGTGTCGATGTGGCGGACGAAGCGTGACCGTTGGTGAAACAGGCTCCGTTTTGCGCCAAAAAGTCGATGTTGGGAGTCGAGACAGTGCGATTTCCATAGGCACTTACATCGCCCCAGCCCAGGTCGTCGGCTATGATTATTATCACATTGGGTTTTTCGGTTGCTCCGACCGACATCGGCATTGCCGCCAATGAAGCCAGCGCCATGATTTTGTTCTTGTTCATGTTCATGTCAGTATCTTGTCGTTAGTTATTTCATTCTGTATATGGTGAACGATTTCTCTGCTACGGTGATTGTCGGCGTTGATTTCACAAACAGTTCGCGTCTTTCCGTGGGGCAGACGGCATTTGGGTTGTTGGGAGTCGCGCGCTGGTCGGGTTTTGCGCTGAGTGTTGTGATGTCGGCTCTGCCGGTGAACTTCTTGCCGTTCAGGTTGAGTGAGAATGTGGCAGGGGTGTTGCCAAGGTTTATTATCTTCACTATGTATTCTCCGGTCTGTGTGTCTTTGCCTGCTGTCACGAAAAGATTCTTTTCGCCTTCGGTGTTTGACACATCATACACCACATCCACAGTGTTGTTGCGCAGCATCTGGCACATATAGTAGTTGAAGGTCTTCACGCTTTGTGTGGACGAGTTGAGAAGCATAGGCTGAAGGTCGCCACGGTTTATGCACTCCCAGTTGCGCATCAGTGGTCGGTCTGCCATGATTGGTTTCAGGTCGGCGTTGCGTTCCAATGCCATCTTGAATATGCCTTCGGCGAGTATGGCAGTAGGGTATTGTCCCACCGGACCGCCCACACCGTTGCCCATGATTCCGAGTTCGGCTATATAGAGGCGTATGCCCTGCCGCTTGTAGTGGTCGAAGCGGTGGAAGTTGTCGATGGTCCACTGCACGTTGCGGTAGTAGTGTTCATCGAACACTTCAATTTCCTTCTTGTCCACAAACTTATCAATGTCTTCCTGCTGGCGGTCGTTCAGCGTGCTGTTGGCAATATATTTAAGGTGTGGATAACGCTGTTTAAGAGCTTTGTATATCTGATGGTATTTCTCGTAATACACGGGTCCGAAGTCTTCGTTTCCTATCTCGACATATTTCAGAGGGAACGGTTCTGGATGCCCGTTTTCGGCACGCATGGCTCCGTACTTGCTGCTTGTGGGACCAATGGCATACTCGATTGCGTCCAAGGCATCCTGAATGTAGTAATTCACATCGGTGGGTCTGTGCATGAAGTTGCCATCCTTGTCGCGCTTCACCCATTCCGTGCAGACCATGCCCACGGGTATAACATACATAGCATTGCATCCTAAATACTCGCAAAGTTCATAGAACTCGTGCATGCCGAGTCCGTCGCTGCGGTAGTGTGGTTCCCACTTTCCCCACTGTCCTGGGCGCATGGCGATGTCGCCCACTGTCTTTTTCCAGTGGTTCATGGTCTCTTCATTCACTCCGTGTATGTTGCATCCGCCGGGAAAACGCAGGAAGTCGGGGCGGTAGTCCTTGAGGTTCTGCACTATGTCGGCACGGAATACCGACTTGCCGCCATCGTAAGTGTCGCCAGGAAACATCGACACCATGTCGAGTTGCAGTGTGCCTTTCTTTGTCGGGACGATGCGTAGCATACCGTCGGCTACGCTCTTCTGGGCGGTGAGCGTCACGTTGTGCTTCTCCCAAGAGTCTCCCTTCCTTAGAGTTATGGTTGCCGGTGCCGAGCAGGGCTTGCCGTCCTTGTCGGCGAGGCACACTTCAAGCGCACCTTCATACTGCGTGGCAAGCGCGTAGAGCGACAACCGGTAGCCTACGCCTTGCTTGAAAGCCATACCGAAGTAGCCGGTGTTTACGATGGCGGCATCGCTTCCGTTGCCTATGTCTTCAAGAACATCAATGCGCATGGAGTGGCTGTTGTTGGCGTTCAGAGGGTTGTCGGTGGTGCGCTTTACGCGAATCGGCGAATTGGTTAGCGGCAAAGTGAGCCATCCCACGAGCGGGTCTATCTGGTAAATCTGCTTTATAGGTTGCTTGGGGTTGGGCACGTCGGCATACATTCCGTCCTTGATGACGAGTCCTTCGGGCAGATTCGCCTCCTCGAAATTGCGGTTGCGCACAAGTTCTGCATACAGACCTCCGTCGCCTATCATGCCTATCTCCTCATAGTGCCAGCCGTATTCCACGCGCTGCACCTTCTTGGCTTTCTTCGTGTTTACCGTTACAATGTCTGTGGCTAAGACCTTTGATGTTGCGGAAAACAGCATCATTGCAGATAGAAAAGATGCGGCTGCCGGCAAGTTCCAATAATGTTAAATGAAATTTATTGTATGTTTTTAG
>CAMFSS010000230.1 GCA_945983195.1 uncultured Prevotellaceae bacterium
GGTTGCGTTGACGCAGCGGTCGCCGTGCTTGTCGGGGGTAATCTGGGGCTCGAGTTCACGTGCTATTTTGGCGCGGCTTTCATCGTTCACACGCGAGCGGTAGTCGTCCTCGCTTTCGCCGGGGAGCATCTTGCTCCATTCTGCCATGCGGAGGTCGAGCTCACGCTTCAGGTCCATGGTGTGGTAGCGTTCAAGGGTGTTGAAGTTGAACGATTTCATGAACGTTGAGTGGAAGGCGAGCATCGTCTCATTGTCGAACGAGTCGATGAACACGTTGAAGTATTTGAGTGCCGTGTTGTCGTCGGTGAGAATGTAGTCGATGTGTGAAGTGAGAAGGTTGATTACCACAAACTTGTCCTCAGCCGATACCACTGCATATTTTCCCTGGTTCAGGAGCTGACAGTTGCTCACTTTTCCGCTCACGATGACGCTGCTCTTTTCGCTCACCGATGCCAGGTCGAAGAGCTTCAGCGAGCCGTCGGCGAGAAGCACTGCAAAGTCGCGGAAGTCGCTTGAGTAGCACACGTCGGCTACGGGTACGCCGAATGTGAGTGCCTTGCGCACTGCACCGCGCTCAAGGTTGGCGATTTCCACCTGCTGCCCCTCTATGATTAGGGCGGTGTTGGCTGCCTTGTTGATTTTCAGTTCCGACGGAGTGCCGGCAAGCTTGATTGAGTATTTCACGCGCTCCTCTTTCTTGGCTTTCGAGTCGGTAGTGCATCGGGTGAGCATGTTGTTGTTGTCCACATAGAGCACGTAGGTGCCGTCGGGCGAGTAGCGAAGCAGGTTCACGGTGCCCTTCTTGTCGGCCAGCTTGAGAATCCTGCGCTCGTTTTCCTCCTCGTTGGCGTTGAAGATGTCCTTCACCTTGATGTCTCGGCCGTTGGCGAAGAGCACATTGCCGCCTGCCATTGGAGCGATGGTCCATGCGTCGGGGCGCAAGCCCGGTATCACATATCCGTTGAGCGACGAAATGTCATTCTTGGCATCGGAGCCAAGCATGAAGAAACTGTAGTTCTGGATTTTTTCGTAGGTCTTTTTGTAGTTGATAGTGCGCAAACTGTCTTTCGACAAGAATTCTTGTCCTGTCATAGCTGCCGGAGCGCACAGCGACAATCCAAGCAGCATCACTTTAAGCTCTCTTCTCATAGCTCTTTAGTTGTTATAGTTCTGTCCAGTTAAGCCTATAGTCCATGGATTCGGCTTCTCAATAAAACACTCAGTTGATGGACTCCAATGCAAACACTCTTTTCTCATTCCTGACGGGTCTGTTATCTCTCCGCTTTAATGGTGGAAAACACTGTCAGCATTCACACATGTCATTTTGTTCACATTTGCAAAGGTAATACTAAAAATCATTAATTGCACAATTTTTCAATAAAATTTTACACGCCTCTCACTCATTGACGTTACCTTACATCTTATGGGCTTAACCACAATATGTTATACAACATATTTAACCACATTTAACCCTTTCGGCTGCTGTAGATAAATTGGAAAGCGACTATCTTTGTAAAAAATAGGCTGCATCTCGGCAATACAATTATTATATGACGACGCTGTTTGACCTTTGATTTTTACATTTAATTATTAACAACATAAACAAAACAACTAAAAACTTTTTTATCATGAAGAAAATTTTACTTATGCTGGTTGCCCTTTTCGCAACTACAGCTCTCGTAAAGGCTGCCGATGAGGTCGTTTTCCCGACCGATAATCCTTACGGCTGGCAAAGCAAAGGTGATATGTTCCAGGCATTCATGGACGACTCCGGTGCTACCGGCTTCCAGTCGCTCGACTATTATCTGCAAGTTCTTGCCGATGGAGGTGACCCTCTTGCGTCTCCAAACATTTGTACTTATCTGAATAACCCTGAAAAGGCATTTGCAAATGATGGTAAGTGGGGTTGGCTAAAGGCTTATATTATGGAAGTGCAGAATGCACAGGTTGACCAAGGTGCTTCGGCTTTGACGGATGCAGGTTCAGGAGCTGCATGGAGATATGCCGTTGGAGCGTTTTTTGTGTGCTGGCAGAGAGCCAGTTGGCCTAAGTCTGCCGATTTCTCTGAGGCTGGCAAGGACGAAAACTATGTTCCCGCTTTCATAGCAAGCTACGCTCCGCGCACCCTTTCTCTCGTTGGTGCATTCAATGATTGGAATATAACAGAAGCTCCCGAATTTGAAAAGCAGGAAGACGGAACCTATGTAGTCCAAGTTGATGTGCTCAAGGCCGGTGGTTTCAAGATTGTAGAAGGACACAACTGGGGCGATCCTGAATTTGCATCATCAGGCGCACCTGTGGTTATAGGCGAGGAGTATCAGCTTGTAAATGGTGGTGGAAACCTTGTGGTTGGCAATGGAATCCTCAATTACACCGACTGCAAACTCACTCTCCGTGAGGATGGCGATAACTTGCTTCTTACGCTCGAGGCAACTCCCGGCACTTGCACTGTGACATCGTGGAGCCTTGTAGGCGAGTGGAACGGCTGGATAATTGACGATTCTAATGCAGAGATGACTAAGGTTTCTGAAACTCAGTACACTATCGAGTTCAATGAGTTCAGCGGTCAATTTGGAATCTTTGAGTCTGGCAACTGGAACACCGGTTTCAAGTCGAAAGATAATGTAGGCGTGATAATTGGTGAGGAGTACATTCTTGGTCAGGACGGTAACATCCTCATTGAGGACGGCAAGAAAATCTACAACTGCAAGATTACATTCAATATCTACAGCGACAAGTGCACAATTCTCGTAGAAGGCGAACTCGATGCCAACGATCAATACTATCTCACCGGCTTCTTCAATGGCTGGGATCCGAGCGCGACCGCATTCACCGCAGTAGGCGAAGGCGTTTATGAGCTTATGCTCGACTCTTTCTCCGGTGAGTTCAAGATTACTAAGAACGGCACTTGGGCTGGCTCATTGAGCACTAACGGTGCTCCAGTGGTGGTTGGTGAAACCTACTATCCAAGTACAACCGATGGCAGCAACATGTCTATTGAGGGTGTCACCGATGAAGACCCGTTGACCAACTGCAAGTTCACTCTCAATGTTGCTGAACCTGGGAAACCTACTCTCCTCGTCACTGGCACTACCGGTGCTGAGAAGGTGGCTAAAGACGGCGTGAAGGTGATGGTATCTACAGGCGTAATCAGCGTAGCAGGAGCCGAAGGCGTAGCTATCTACAATGCTGCCGGAGCACTCATCAGCACAAGCGCAAAGGCTAACGTTCCTGCCGGTCTTTACATCGTCAAGGCAGGCAAGACCTTACAGAAAGTAGTCGTTAGATAACACAACTCATTCAATACGACACCAAAGGAAGCTGCACCTCCACGATGCAGCTTCCTTTTTTCACTCCCACTATTCCACGCGCTAATCCCCCAAAATTCCGCGCATTCTGCGTGAGGCAAACACACTAATTTATGTTTTTGAGCAGATTTAACAAAAATTATCCGTCTGCCCGATGCTCAGAATCGCGAAAACCGCTTAATTTGCTCATTAAAACCAAAAAACTACTTACGAATATGAGAAAATTTTTTCTTCTTTTCGTTGCCCTCGTGGCAACTGCGCTCGTCAATCGGGCTGAAACTGTCTATTGTTTCGTCGGAGCATTCAATGGCTGGAGTGAAACCGCAGCACCCGAATTTGTTAAGCAAGCCGACGGCACCTACAAAATCGACAACATCGATGAGATAGTGGGTGCATTCAAGGTGATTGAGAACCACTCTTGGAACGTTGGCTATGCCTCCAATGGCTCTGCTCTCAAAATCGGCGAGGAGTATAAGCTCACCAAAGGCGGCAAGGATATCTCCTTCGCAAATTCATCGGCTTCCTACAAAAACTGCTCCCTCACACTGCGCATCGACGGCTCCGACCTCTATCTCACCATCAATGGCACCGAGACAGCCGTCGAGGTAGGAGTGTGGTGTCTTTGCGGAATCTGGAACGGCTGGAATATCGGCTCTGCGCCCGAATTCACCAAGACTGCCGACGGAATCTATGAAATCACTGTCGACGACTTCTACGGCCAGTTTGGAATCTTCGCCGACCATGCCTGGAACATTTCTTTCAAAAAGAACGAATCAGGCGCAAGCATAGTGCTCGGACAGCCCTATGTACTTGGCTCCGGTGAAGACCTAGCGCTCGAAAATTCCAGTATGCACTACACCACCTGCAAGATGGTGCTCAACACCACCGGTACGCAAGCCACTCTCACCGTCACTGCCGATGGCGGAACTGAGCCTACTCCAGAGTATCAGCTCGTAGGTGACTACAATGGCTGGAAGCTCGAAACAGGCGATATGACAATGGTGCGCGCCGGTCGCGACGAAAGTTCGCGCGCATCATTCTCCGGCGGATTGAAC
>CAMFSS010000231.1 GCA_945983195.1 uncultured Prevotellaceae bacterium
GCAACATAACAGACGACGCCGCATTTGCAGGAAAGACCTGCACCCTCACCGTGGACCTCTGCAAGTGTACGATTACATTAGTGGAAAAATGAGATTTTTGAAAATAATAGAGTAACAATAAATTTTTAGAACAAGCAACTATGAATATCATAAAGAACATAGCATCGGCTGCTGCGTGCGTGGCACTTATGTCGCTTTGTGCCTGCACACAGGACAGCCCGATAACCGTGGGCGGAACCACTGAGGAACCGCAACCAATCGACCGCACAGCCTTTGCCAAAGGTGCCGATGTGAGCTGGCTCTCGCAGCTTGAGGCACAAGGCTACACATTCAGCAACGCCGATGGCGTGCAGAAAGAGTGCATGCAGCTTCTGAAGGAGGATTGCGGAGTGAATGCCATTCGCCTGCGCGTGTGGGTGAATCCCGCCGAGGGCTGGAACAACATCGACGACGTGGTGTACAAGGCTCGCCGTGCCAACGACCTTGGATTGCGCCTGATGATTGACTTCCACTTCAGCGACACTTGGGCTGACCCGGGCAACCAGATTACGCCGGCTGCTTGGGCTGACTTCGACCTCGCACAGTTAAAGAATGCGGTGGCAGGACACGTTACCGAGATGCTGACGAAGTTAAAAAATATTAATATTGAACCGGAATGGGTACAGATAGGCAATGAAACGCGCGGCGGTATGTTATATCCAATAGGAGCATACAGCAATGGCGCCGACTTCACTGCGCTTGTGAATGTGGCATACGATGCAATCAAGGCGGTGTTCCCCGATGCACTTGCAATAGTGCACCTCGACAGCGGTGACCGTCTTGACCTCTACACCCGCATTTTCGGCACTCTCAAAGCAAATGCCGGAAAATACGATATGATAGGCATGTCGCTCTATCCCGAACCCGATAGTTGGGAGTCGACAGCATCGACCTGCATCTCCAACATCAGCACTGTGGCTGCCACCTACGGCAAGCCTGTGATGATTTGTGAGGTGGGTATGGACTACACACAGGGCGAAGTGTGCAGCAAGCTCATAGCAAAGCTTATGAATGAAGGAGGGGAGAACCTGAAAGGCATTTTCTATTGGGAACCAGAGGCTCCGGCCGGCTACAACGGTGGCTACAACAAGGGATGCTTCGACAATGGCACTCCTACTGCGGCACTCGACCCATTCCTCAAGTAAGCGGCATTGTCGGACAAGTCTGACTGGTCGGACAGATCTGACCGGTCAGACAGTATGTATGATTGACATAAACTAAAGAATAACCTATAACACAGCATGAAAATGAGATTAACGACATTTTTATTGACTGCAATGATATCATCAACAGTGGCTCTTGGCGCACGCCAAGAGTCGCTGCTGAAAGATTCGTGGCAGTTTTGTCGCGGTGAAGTGACTGATGCATCGGTTTGGGAAACGGTAACAGTGCCTCACGACTGGGCTATCTATGGCCCGTTTGACCGCAACAACGACCTTCAGAAAGTGGCGGTGGAACAGAATGGAGAGAGTGTTGCAACCTGTAAAACCGGCCGTACGGGCGGACTGCCATTCATAGGCAAAGGTTCCTACAAGACGACATTTGAGGTTGCCGACACGACCGACCGCTCGCTCACGCTACTCTTCGACGGTGCTATGAGCAATGCCCATGTGAAAGTCAACGGCAAAGAGGTGGGCTACTGGCCTTACGGCTACAATTCATTCTACGTGGACCTTAACGGCGCAGTGCGTCAGGGAGAGAATACACTTGAGGTGGATCTTGAGAACTTTGAGCAGGCATCGCGCTGGTATCCCGGCGCAGGACTCTACCGCAATGTGCACCTTATCAGCACTCACCGCGTGCACGTGCCGGTGTGGGGAACATACGTAACCACGCCCGAAGTGACGGCAAAGTATGCCAGTGTGAAACTCAGCATTGAAATTGCCGGAGCAAAGAAACTCGACAAGTGGCCAAATGGCGAGAAAGTGGTGGTAACCACTGTTATCAAAAGCCCTGACGGTCGTGAGGTGGCACGCAAGGAGAATGAATACATTGCGCGCGGACAGAATCTTACCCAGAATTTCATCGTGGATAATCCCGCGCTGTGGAGTCCTGAAACACCTTCGCTCTATGTGGCAACAACCACGCTCAGCATCGACGGTAAGCAGGTGGACAGCTACGACACGCGTTTCGGTATCCGTTCCATCAAGTATATTCCCGAAAAGGGATTCTTCCTCAATGGCAAACCTACGAAATTCAAGGGAGTGTGCAACCACCACGACCTTGGACCGCTCGGTGCAGCAGTGAACCGCGCTGCACTCCGCCACCAGGTGGAGCTTCTCAAGGACATGGGCGCAAATGCCATACGCACATCGCACAATATGCCTGCACCCGAACTCGTGGAGCTGTGCGATGAACTTGGAATGATGCTTATGGTGGAGCCATTCGACGACTGGAGCTTTCGTCCGAAGTCGCCCAACGGCTACGGCCGATTCTTCAATGAGTGGGCAGAACGCGACATGGAGAATATGGTGAAGCACTACCGCAATTCGCCGGCAGTAGTAATGTGGTCGATAGGCAATGAGGTGACAGGACAGTGGAGCCATGTGGGCATGGACGAGCTTGTGATGCTTCAGGATGTGATACACCGTCTTGACCCTACGCGCCCTGCCACTTGCGGCTGCGACCAGATAAAGTCGGTGCTCGACAACGGCTTTGCCGCTGCACTCGACATACCAGGCTTCAACTACAAGCCCCAATACTATGATGAGTGCCACCGCCGCCTGCCGCAAGGCATAATTCTCGGCTCGGAAACAGCATCGACCGTATCGAGCCGCGGAGTCTACCACTTCCCAGTGCAGTGGGGTGAGCACTTCACAACCACACACCCCGACCATCAGAGCAGCAGCTACGACAACGAGGCTTGCTCATGGAGCAACACTCCCGACATTGACTTTGCCCGCGATGAGGACAATGAGTGGGTCATTGGTCAGTTTGTGTGGACCGGCTTCGACTACCTCGGTGAGCCGTCGCCCTACGATACCGACGCTTGGCCAAACCACAGTTCGGTATTTGGCATAATCGACCTGGCATCGCTGCCGAAGGACCGCTACTACCTCTACCGCTCGGTGTGGAACAAGAAAGAGCCTACGCTGCACATACTGCCACACTGGAACTGGAAAGGACGTGAGGGGGAGGTGACACCGATATTCGTCTATACCAGCTATCCGAAGGCCGAACTGTTCATCAACGGCAAGAGCTGCGGCGTGCGCGAGAAGAACGACTCGACGCTGCAACACCGCTTCCGACTGATGTGGAACGATGTGAAATATCAGCCGGGAGAAGTGAAGGTGGTGGCGTATGACACGAATGGCTACAAGGCGATGGAGAAAATCCTGAAAACCGCAGGCAAGCCGCATCATCTGGTAGCTACCGTGAACCACACGGCACTTAACGCCGACGGTGAAGACTTGGCATACGTGACAGTGCAGGTTGCCGACAAGGACGGCAACATAGTGCCTACCGACAGCCGTCTTGTGAAATTCAGCGTGACCGGGGCAGGCCGATTCCGCGCCACAGCCAACGGCGACCCCACATGCCTGTATTCATTCCAGGGAAGTGAGATGCCGCTCTTCAGCGGAGCACTCACTGCCATAGTGCAGGCAGGCAAAGAACCGGGGAAAATCACATTTGAGGCACGCGCCAAGGGCGTGAAGCCGTGCAAGGTGACAATCGACGTGAAATGACAATTAAATGAAGGCTCCACAGGACAATGTGGAGCCTTCTTGCTCTAAAAATTGCTAAAAAAAGACGTATTTGCAGGGGATTGAACATTTTTTACTAAAATATGGGATAAAATTATACTTGCAGATTCAAAAAAAATTTCTAATTTTGGAGCAAATAAACTACCAGAAGTGTGACACTTTACTTAATCAACTAAAACTAATAAAATGAAAGAAAAAATCAAAGAATTGCTGAAAGAGCTTTTTGCCGACGGAGCATTACTCTACGCATCGTCGGGACGTATTAACCTCATTGGTGAGCACACCGACTACAACGGCGGATTCGTGTTCCCGGGAGCAATCGACAAGTGCATCAAGGCCAAAATCAAGGAGAATGGAACAGACAAAGTACGCGTGTACTCAATCGACATAGACGACTATGCCGAGTTTGGCTTGAACGAAGAGGACGCTCCCGAGCAGCAGTGGGCTCGCTATATATTCGGTGTATGCCGCGAGACAATCAAGCGCGGTGGCACAGTGAAGGGATTCGATGCAATGTTTGCAGGCGACATTCCACTTGGAGCCGGACTTTCATCGTCGGCAGCACTTGAGTCGTGCTTCGCATACGCACGAAATGATATGTTCAACGAC
>CAMFSS010000232.1 GCA_945983195.1 uncultured Prevotellaceae bacterium
CAACCTTGATGAAAGGGCGAAATACCATCTCCACATTGTATTTTTGGGCAATGTCGAAATATGGCGACTTGTCGGACGATGGTTTTGGCTGAGAAACCAGAATTTTCTTAATCTTCACTTTAATAACAGAAATCTTTTGTTGGTACATGTGTGTATTATAGATTGCTCGAAAAACGCCGATAGTCTATAATCCCACATGTAATATTCTACATAAATTCATTGCTCCTGCAAAGGAGAGAATTACAGGTACAATTTCCACGCTGCAAAGATACAAAATAAAATAAAGCGATGATTGCAGATTGTTGAAAAAAATCCTAAATGCCTTGTAAATTACTATTATTCGCGACAAAAAGTACAGAATTATCGCAATTATCAGTCCTGTGTGTAAGAATTCGGGAAGAATCAAGATGACGAAAGTGAGCGGTGCGAGCATCACTCCGAGCATCGACGCTGAGGCCTTCACACCGTCGAGCCAAAGGTCGGTCGACGGCTTGTCGGAGAAGATGAAGCCGAGAGTCCAGCATAGTGCGAGCATGGCAATGTGGAATGTTGCTGTGAAAGCCGAGAGGGCTGCCATGAAGCCGAAAACCGGTGTTGCCGGAGTGGTGGCAGGCTGATAGAGAAGCTGGTAGGCAAGATAGAGGAGTATGGCTTCAAATATGCAAGTGTTGGCAGTGAGGGCTGTCATAATCTGCGTTTCCTTCACGGTGTGGTCCTCAAACAGGTTCTGGCGTTCACGCACCGATGAAATGTTGTGGAAGAAATCGGCAACGTATTTGTAGCCCTTGCGATAGCTGATGGCCGTGATGAAAATCACTGCAAGCACAAGGAGCATGGAGCCGTTGTCGTGAAGTGGCGACGTTGGGCGCGGTGTGGCAGTGGCTGAGTCTTGGGGCACGGTCATCACCCGGGCACTGTCGGGGCGCACGATGTGGAGCGTGTTTCCCGAGGAGTCGGGAAACGCTTCGCTGAAGCGCGGCTCATAGTGGGGAATGGCTGCGGCAGAGTCGACGACAGCCGAGTCAATGGCGACAGAATCGGCTGCGGCTTTAGCTCCCTTCACCGTTTTGGCGGTTTTGGCATGTTGAGCCTTTTTGGGTGATATTGTGGTGTTGGCTGTGGGCATATTACTGATATTTTGAGGCAATTATTGGGTGTGAGTGTCTTGTCGACGCAATTTCTACCACTTCGGCAACAGTCGATGCCACTTGCCACAGGGCGCGGTGCGACGAGTGCATGAAGTGCTGCTTCACGCAGTTGTCGAGCATCGAGAGCAGAGGATTGAAGTAGCCGTCGACATTGAAAATCACTATCTCGCCATCGTAGAGTCCGAGCTGGCGGCGTGTAATGGCTTGGAGCAGCTCTTCGAGAGTGCCGCAGCCGCCGGGCATAGCCACAATGCAGTCGCTCCGCTGCTCCATCAGGGCTTTGCGGCTCTCCATGTCGGGTGTGACGATGGTGGCTGAGAGACGCTCGTAGCACCAGCCGCGGTCGACCATGAATTGTGGGATAATGCCGGTGACAGTGCCGCCACGGCTCAGTGCGCCGTCGGTCACTGCACGCATGATTCCTTCACGTCCTGCGCCATTGATACACTCGAATCCGGCATCGGCAAGTGCTGCGCCGAGTGAGAAGGCTGCATCGGTGAATACGCTGCCGATTTGTGCGCTCGATGCGCCGAAAATGCACACGCAGTGTGTGCGTACCTCGTGGCGGAGGCTGTAGCCATTGCGCAGAGCCTCAAAAGCAGCGGGATTCCACTCTCCGGCTTGTGAATGATTCTCGGTGACCGGGTGGCTTGCATTGCCGGCGCGGAGTAGGGCTGTGTCGGCAAGAGGGTTGTAGCTGTCGGCAATGAGGCGTTGTGTCACCATTGCAGCACCAGCGGCAGGGAGCGCAGGCTCGTCGATAGCTATTTCCCAGCCGAAATGCTGCTTCAGCTCCGTGAGAATCATTGCTGTGGCACGCTGCTTGCCCTCGGCAGAGTATCCGGCAATGTGCGGTGTTGCAACAAACGCCTTTTCGAGCAGGCGGGTGTCGATGTTTGGCTCATTTTCCCAGCAGTCGATAGCCACATAGCCTATTTTGCCACATTCAAGGGCATCGACGAGCGCGGAGTTGTCGGCTATTTCGCCGCGTGCGCTGTTGATGAGCAGGCGGCAGTGGCTCAGACTGTCGATAAACGACTTGTCGCAGAGGTGCCATGTGGCATCGTCGCCGGTTCGCGTCAGCGGTGTGTGGAAAGTGATGATGTCGGCTTTGGCTGCGATGTCGGCGAGGCTGGCGAAGCCTTCATTGCCTTCACGGCGTGCACGTGGAGGGTCGCAGAGCAACACACTGAATCCAAGCTGTCGTGCCCAACGCTCTACGATGCTACCCACATGCCCTGCGCCGACTATGCCGAGCGTCAGCAGTCGGCAATCGGCTATGCCTTCCGCTTCCATGAACTGTGCGATGACCGAGTGTACGTATTGCGCCACAGCCGGAGCGTTGCAGCCAGGGGCGTTGGCAACGGTTATGCCGTGTTGGCGGCAGTAGGGCAGGTCGATGTGGTCGGTGCCGATGGTGGCAGTGCCGATGAATCTGCACCGGCTGTTGCTGAGCAGTGCAGCGTTGCAGCGTGTGCGGGTGCGCACTATGAGCACATCGGCATCGCGCACCGCCTCGGGGGTGATAGCCTCAGGCGCGAGATAGAGCACCTCGGCAAACGGCTCAAGGCGACCTTTTATGTAGGGGATATGGTTTTCGACAATTACTTTCATCATTTGTTGCTGTTTGTGATTGACGGTTGTCTTTTGATGGGCTGCCGCGCTGAAAAAAGCCGCTTTCTAATAGAGCAGGAAAATGGTGTAGCTTGCAGCGCAGGAGGCAATGAGCAGCAGAATGCCTATGAACCGCCTCGGATTGGTGCTGATGGTGAACGTGTGAGCCACTTGCACCGCGAGGCAGCAATTGAGCACCGGCAGATAGCTGAGAATGTTGCCGTAGTCGGCAGCCATCATAATCATAGTGGCAACCGAGAGTACGGAGAAGAAGCCGTTGTAGGCGCGAATCTGCGTCTTGTAGCTGTAGATTTGCATGAGGTTTACGATCATCAGCCCCACAAGTAGCAGAGCCGAAGCCACTACCACTGCGAGTAGCGACCACGACTCATGGTCGCTGAGCATGGTCCACACATTCTGCATCACCGGCAGCGACAGTTCTTCGGGTGCCACCAAGCCTGAGCCGAGCATAATCCACAGAGGCGTAATCAGCCCCACACCCATTGCAAGAAAGCCCTTGATGTTCATTACGCGCATCTGCATGAAACCGAGCATGAACACCGGGATCAGGTATAGGCAGGCGTAGTGAATCACCGAGCCGAGCATGAGAATGGCAAAGGTGATGAAGATGCTGCGCTGCGCATTGCGGCGATTGTAGGAGCTGAAGAGGATAAATGCCGATGCCAGCATCACAAGGCTCATTAGAGGCCCTTTGGGGCTTCCGGCGGTGAGGTACGGACAAGCCGCTTCAAGCATCATGAACACCGACACGTTGATGGTGGTGACGGCGCGAATGAATGAGAACGACTTGTTGAGGAAGTAGAGCAGCGAGCCGGCGACAATGATGCACGCCAAATTGGCAAAGCCCAAAATGCCATAGCTCCCGGCGAGAAACGGAGTCACCGAGAGCGTAAGGACAATGGCGATGATTGCCGTGAACAGCAATCCGCCAAGAAACCGGTTTATTGATTCGCAACGCACAGTGTGTGGGTTACTTTAGGTCGAAGCCTATGTCGCGACGGAAATACTTGCCGTCGAAGTTGATGCGGGCTACGTTGGCAAATGAAGTGGCGAGAGCCTCATCTTTGGTGCTGCCATAAGAGCTGACGGCGATTACGCGACCGCCCGATGTGAGGAGCTTGCCGTCGGTCACCTTAGTTCCGGCATGGAAAAGGATGCTTCCTTCCACGGCGTCGGTGCCGGTGATGAGCTTACCTTTCTCATAGGAGCCGGGGTATCCGCCCGAAACGGCCATCACGGTGACTGCATAGCGTGGGTCGATTTTCAGCTCGCACTCGCCGAGTGTCTGTGTGGCTACGCCGTGCAGCAGTTTCACCAGGTCGCTGTCGATGCGGAGCATCACCACTTCGGTTTCGGGGTCGCCCATGCGGACGTTGTACTCGATTACCATAGGGTCGCCGCCCACGTTGATTAGTCCAAGGAAGATGAAGCCGCGGTAGGTGATGTTCTCTGCCTTGAGGCCATTGACCGTAGGCTCAATGATGCGCGTGCGCACTTTCTCCATGAAAGCATCGTCGGCGAAGCTCACAGGCGAAACGGCACCCATGCCGCCGGTGTTGAGTCCG
>CAMFSS010000233.1 GCA_945983195.1 uncultured Prevotellaceae bacterium
TACTCTAACAAGGTGCTCGAGCTCATCGCACACATGAAGAAGGTTAACGGTTAATTCCTCTGTCGGAATAGACTGATAACACAATAGTTTTTAAGATGCTTCCCCAATAGGGGAGGCATCTTTTTTAGTGCCTTATTGTGCGCTGCTGTGGCAGCGGCGTGACAAAAGTGTGCTATTGGATAATTTGGGGTGGCGTGTCGGGAATGTGTGTGCTCTTGATGCGCCACTCCTTTGGATAGAGGTTGTTGGCGCGGTTTCCGAGATTTTTCACAAATCCCAGCGGCAATCCGCGATAAGCCACAATCGCAAAGCCGCGTGGAACGGAACTGTCGGTAAGCGTGATGCTCTCGCCTCGCAGATAGGCAATAGCTGTGGCATAATCGAGTTCTGCCACAGGGAAAGCATCGGCATTGAGGGCAGTGGATAGAGCCAGTGATTGTGCCGGCACCGCATCGTGCCCTTTTATGGTGGCTATTTCCACTCCTGCATGAAGTACACGCACCTTTGAGCGCAGCATGGCAATCTCGCTGCTGTGCGATGCCGGCAGCGCGATGACAGAGCCGCTTTCGGCAGTGCTGACTGCATAATCGCCATTCACCCATGTGCCAACTGCCTTGGGCAACTGAGGCTCCTTGCATGCCGACTTGCCTTTCTTGCCAGGCTTTGAGGGCTGAATGGCGGCGTGAGGAGCATTGCCCGGTTTTCGCAGAACTGCCACAAACAGCCCTTCGCCGCGTGTGCGGTGAGGCATAAACCGGTAGCAGTGGGCATCGGTACCGATACGATTGCGCACAAGCCACTCGTCGGGGAAGCAGAGGTCGATGCTCTCGGCATCATATTCGGAAATGAGGTGCTCCACCATGGCTTCGTTCTCGCTGCGGTTGTAGGTGCAAGTGCTGTAGATGAATATTCCGCCGGGGCGCAGGGCTTGCCATGCGTTGCCTACTATTTCACGCTGCCTTTCGGCGCACTGAGCCACCAATCGCGGTGTCCACTGTGCCACGGCTTCGGCATCTTTGCGGAACATTCCCTCGCCGCTGCAAGGTACATCGGCAGCCACCACATCGAAGAAACCGCTGAGTGTGGCGAAGCGGTCGCTGCTGTCGCTCGTCACCACGCACGCCGCGTTTCCCCATTTCACCACATTCTCAAGGAGAATCCGGGCGCGGTCGGGCATAATCTCGTTGGTCACCATCAGCGAGCCTTCGGGGAGAGCGTCGAGGGCTGCGGTAGTCTTTCCACCCGGGGCTGCACAGAGGTCGAGATAGCGCACCGGGCTGTCGACAAGCTGCGCCACGATGTGCTGCACAATCATCGACGACGCATCTTGCACATAGTATGCCCCGGCATGGAGCAGGGGGTCGAAAGTGAACGGTTGCCGCCCGTCGAGGTAGAATCCCCGGCTGCACCATGGCACAGGTTCCATGATGGCTTTCGGGCTGTTTCCGCTCGTGGTGCCGGGAAGTGGCACTTTTGCGGTGTTGAGGCGGACCGACACCGATGGCTCGGTGGTTTCGATGGTGTGAAAGAGTGATTCAGCCTCATCAGGAGGCAGAATCGCCAATATTTGTGCCTTGAAATCGGGAGATAAAGTCATGCTATTGTGCGATAATTATGAAACAGATGGTGAGCAGAAGCGCGAAGATGAGCATATTGCGGGCAGTAGCACCGAGGAGCGGATTGAGAGCCGCACCATTGCGGTGAGTAAGACGATGCCATGTGACGGTGTGCAGCACCAGATAGAGTGCAGGCACAGGCAGCAGCCACAGTGGCATTGCCACCCACAGCGGTGCGAGCAGCGATATGCCCACATAGCCATTGATAAGATAGACAGCCGAAGCCACTTTGCGGCCGAAAATCACCACTGTTGTGCGCTTGTTGGCTTCACGGTCGTCGTCGGCATCTCGGTAGTTGTTCACAAGCAGTACATTCACGCCCATAAGCCCTATTGTCAGCGAGGCAAGCAAGTTGAGAGGGTCGAAATATCCTGCCTGAAGGTAGAATGTGAGGTTGACAGGCACCAATCCGAAAAACACAAGCACAGCCACATCGCCGAGTCCGTGGTAGGAGAGGGGATAGGGGCCTGCACTGTAGGCAAAGGCGAAAATTGCAATCAGCACGCCTACCGGAAGCAGCCACCAGCCTCCAAACGGAATGAGGCAGCACCCCACGGCACAAGCCACTGCGAGTGTGGCGATGGTGACGCGCAGCAGAAGTTGAGGCGTAATGTCACCCTCGGTGACGGCACGGCGCGGACCTACGCGTCCTTTCTTGTCGGTGCCGCGACGGAAATCGTAGTATTCGTTGGCAAAATTCGACACCACTTGTGCCAGCACGGCAAAGGCAAAGCAGAGAAGGGCAGGCAGCCATGCAAAGCGGTGGAAGAGCACAGCAAAGCCCGATGCCATAATCACACCCGACACCGAGACGGGCAGCGTGCGCAAGCGTGCGCACTCAATCCAGATTTTCAGTTTGGTCATATCATGTGTGAATGTTATTGGGCTGGGCATTTTCGACTGGAGTGGTTCCGGCGAATTGTGCACAGCCCGGTTGCGTTTTAGCCGATTCCGAAGCAGTGCTTCACGGCTGTGCGTATGCGCAGCGCATCGGCACCGTCCTCTTTGAGAAGGTTAAGCACGAAGGTGATGTAGTCGTCCTTCGAGCGGAAATTGCACAGGCGCGGCAGTCCGCTCTCGCCGAGCATCGACTTTTCGTTGAACACCTTCAGCACGCCGGCATAGTCGTTGGTCTTTACGAAGTCGTGAAACTGCCGGCAGATTGACTCATACATGCCACGAGGGTCGATTTCGTTAACCAAGTCGCTCATGTGCTCCTCAAGTGCCGAGATGTTCTGGAAGCGGCGGTCGATGCGCACTTCCACCTTGCGCTTCACGCGGTGGCGCACATGCTGCAACGCCTGCTGCTTGAGCTGCTGGCGGAACATGGCAATCACTGCATCGCGCACGGCGAAGAACACAGATTCGGGATTGCGCTTGCGCCGCACTGCCACGGTGCGAATGATGCCTTCGAGCATGAATATATTCTCTATTTCAGCTACGTTGGGCACGAATATGTTCTTTTCGCGCAGATATTGCACCTCCTTGTCCTCGCGGCGGTCGCGGTCGACGATGCCGTGACTGTCGAGGTGGTGGAATGAGCGAAGATCGTTGAATGAGCGCGTCGACTCTATTACCTTGTTGCAACTGCCGAGAGGCTTCACGGTGTACTCGGTGAAAATCAGCGGATAGAAGCGTGAGTCGAGGCTGTGGGTCTCGTCGCCCTCCACAAAGAGCACCGGCTTGCGGCTGCCGAGTAGGTCGAGCACAAGCTGGTCGGAGAACTCAGCCGACATCTTTGCTACCACCTCATAGTCCCATGCTGATGCTACGGCATCGAAATTGCGTACCCACACGCACACGTTGTCGATGCGCGATGAGGCAAACTCCACATCGTGCGTGTTGTAGACAAAGGTGCAGTCGGTTCGCATCGACTCAATCACATTCCACAGTGCCTGCATGATGGAGTGGTGCAGAAACGATTCGGGGTCGTCGACGAATATCACGGCATCTTGGGGTGCATAGAGTGCGGCACCGATGTAGTAGAGCACGGCTTTCTCGCCGTCGGAGAGCCGCAACGCGGCAAATGGCTCGTCGCCTGAGTCGTTGGAGAACAGGAGCCTGCCACTTTCGCGGAGCAGATGGTTTTTCGGGAAAACTTCTTCCCATCGCCTTGCCACCACATCGAGCTTGGTGTTTGGCATATCGGTCTTGTTCCCGGCAATCGACTGCGCCTTGAAGCGCAGCATGTCGAGAAACTCATCGTGGAGCAAGATGAACATAAGACGGTCGAACTCGGTGTCGGCATCGTCTTTCATGAAGTGCGAAGATGCCGATTTCTCCTCAAAGAGCCGGTCGATGGAGCCAGGCAAAGAGCTGCGCTCGGTGCGTGGGAAAAGCGCTTTCAGTGCCGATATGGCAAAAGCCTTGTCGCCGCACGACTGCATCAGGGTGCGGCTGAAGCGTGTCTTTCCGGCACCATTGGCTCCACTCACGGTGAGCTGGCGCACATTTTCGAGTATCACAGGGTCACCGCCGTCGATTCGTTTTGGTAATGGAATGTTCATAGCAATAAATCTTTCCCCAAAAATACCATTTTTACCCGACATTTGCAAGAGGTGGCGTGAATGCCTCGACAATTAGCGTGATTTCGGTCAGAAGTGGCTTGAACCGTCGAAACAGTGTGTGCACACTTTGCACTTTGGCAGTCCGATGGAGCGTATGAGCGTCTCGATAGTGTTGAAGCGCAGTGAAGTGAGTCCGAAACGGCTGCGTATAGCC
>CAMFSS010000234.1 GCA_945983195.1 uncultured Prevotellaceae bacterium
ACGAGCATGTCGTTGAGGTTGTGGCTTATTTCGAGTGTGTATGCTCGACAGTATAGTTCAGCTGTCATAGTGTATTTGGCTTCCTTCTCGCTCTTGCCCTGTTCCGGCGCGATGCGCTGCACATAAATCTCACCCACATCAACCTCACGGCCGTGTTCACATTCGCGGTACCAACCTTTGTCGGCAGTAATGCTGTCAAGGTCCTGACCATACACTATCGCATCACCCTTCGGGGATAACTCCTGACCACCATTATCGGCAGTGAGCTGCTGTTGCCGAAGCTCCTGCTGCAATTCCGGTGTCATTGCGAGGCCGATCTGCGAAGTGCTGTTCAGGTGCTCCATCGTCACATTCTCGGCAAAATCATTCCTGACGATGTGGTTGAGAATCTCAAGACGCTCCTTGATGGGGGCGGTCTTGATGGAGTTGCTCGTCAGCAAATCCGCTTCGGCTTCGCTCAGCCCGTATTGCAGGGCAACGCCCGCGCTTGCCGAGTTCACGGTGAGCGTGCATGCCTCCTTGTCGATGACAATGCCGTGCGATTGCAGGCATTCCAGCCACTTCTCCGAGGAGAAATACACCGGCGAAGTCACCAGCGTGCTGTACGGAATGGCTGCCGTGTCGGTGCGCTGCCGCGTCGGGGTGACATCGACCGAGTCAAGACTTTGCAGGGCATCTTGCTGTGCCTCAGGTCGTGAGCCTTTCCAGTAGAAGCCGTAGCCACCCGACTGCAACTCGCCCGGCTTCATGCGGCCGTCGGGGCGTTCAGGCACGACAACTGTAGTCGGGGCGTAGAACAGACGACCGCCCACACGGCGCAGGTGGAAGCCGTATTCGCCGTCGGCAATGCGGTAGCCGTGCAAGCCCATATTCACACGACCTCCGGCATTGCGTGCGTGTACGAAGTCGCGAGGCAGATGGAAATCGTCGGCGACCACCTTGGCGAAAGTGTTGTAGGCGAGCTTGTTGGCACGGTTGCTACCCCAGTCGGTGAGCGCAAGCATCTGCCTTTCGGTGATGCCGTAGGTCATCAGCGGCGAATCGTGCCCCTGCACCAGCAGCCTGTAGCCGCTTCAGTCAGCCACGATATGCGCCTGCATGCCGTTGCGCAGCAGAATCTCCTGCAACCCCGGCTGCAGGTCCATCTCCCTCGGATTAGTGTCCTTCCTCAGTGCCATACCCTTCAGACATTACCCTCCTCAATAGCCGCAAGCAGCTGCCCGTCCTTGTAGGTGATGAACTCCTCGGCAGCGGTGTTGCTGTCACGCAGGTTGCGGGCTTCGATGAAGGCGAAGTACTCGTCGCGCAGCTCCTTGGTGAGGTGGGTGACGTAGAAGCGGAAGCCGGCTTTGCCCTCCTGTACCATTCCCAGGAGGGTTTCCTCGTCGTAGAATCTTGGGTTCTTCTTTTTGCTTTTTTTCGACATGGTTGTGTGTTTTTCTGTGGGTTAATAGATGTGCTTACTGCTTTCGTGAGGCGCAATGCTGCTGCGCGTTGTTGCGGCGGCGCATTTCAGCCCACATCTCCTCGGTGTAGGCTGATTCGGCGACGTAGTCGAGTCCGCCGTCGTCGTTGCTGACCCAGCAGCCGTTCACGCCGAAGTTGAATTTCTCCCACTGGCGGCGCTTGTCGTTCTTCCAGCTCTCCACATCGCCCTCAGTGATGCGAACGGCATTGTGGCGGTGCAGGTCAACGCCCACGGTGACGAGTTCATCGTCGATGATTACCGACATCGGCTGTCCGCTCTGGAGCAGCTTCAGCTCCGAGGAGTTAAGGTCGAACTCGTCGGCAAGCATCTTCAGGTTGCGTTCGACGACCGAAGTCGGCACAGCCATCACCTGGTTGGTGCAGCGGTCGATCTGCACGAACGACATCGTCTCGGTGCCGTCGTCGGAGATAGGCATCTCTGCCACAATCGGCTGTCCGTCTAGCAGCATCTTGCGGCTTTCGGGGCTGAAACGCTCGATGTCGGTGCGGGTCATTGCAGGGAAAAACATCACGTCGGCATCGCCGTCGGCGCGGCGCACCAGCATGAAGCGTGTGCGTGACTTGATGATGTTTCCCGACTCATCGGCAACGCGAATAGGCAGTACCGAAGTGACTTCACCGCCGTAGATACGGCGCAGTTCGCCTACCGGCAGGTCGTCAATCATGTCGCGAGTTAGTCCGAATCGTGCCAAAGTGCCAAAAGGAATCTCTTCCTCCAAAAATTCTTCTTCTTTCATTGTGTTTTCCATTATCAGTTAAAAAATTAGAGTTAATTATCCCGTTAAAAAATGTGTGTTCCGAAATGTGCGTTCCCATCAATTGATTGAAACGGTTGTTCCATCGCAAATTTAGCACTTTCCCGCCACAAAATAAAGTCCCCACCCCAAAACCAACAACCATTTAGCAACAATTATCCATCTCCCCAAATTCATACTCCAAATTATACTCCGCCAACCCCCAAACCAGCCGTCATCATTACGCCAGTTTCCATTATCAGGAATCCTAATAGCGATTGTCACCAAATTTTAGATACTCATAGATGAATATTGGAAATGAATTCAATATTGCAATGCTTCTACTCGGTTTCACAAACTTTGATAACTGACTGTTGAATATGTGAAGTTGGCCGATGTCGGACTTTTTATCCGGCATTGCACATCTGCCCATTGTAAGCAAGTTTGCCTTGCAAACATTCATCTGCTTCAGGTATTGCCAGTTGTCCTTTACCTTTATATATTTATCTTTTGTCGGTATTTCTCCATCCTTGAATAAAATATGGTCCAGGCTGTTGTATGCAGAAAACTCACGAGCCAGACGCTTGAAGTCTTTGCACTCTTCGCGGCTAATTGTGTAGTTGGCATACGCATTATCGGGCAGCTCCTTGGTGTAACTAATTGATTTAATCATCGGATAGTTAAGATAGAGTTTACCATTGTCAGTCTCATCGTTAAAGAGCGTCAGCATCTTTTCCACCCTTGAATTTATCTCGTCAAGAGAAAGCTTGGAGTTCTGTAAATCGTAATCGAATAAAAGAAAGATTTCAGAAATGTCAGAACTCCTGATGCCGTCAAGCGTAGAATCTCCTCTTTCGGCAAGTCGCTCACGCATTAGTGAGACTATGTCGCCGCATTCATCATACTCTATCAGCTCATTGTAAAGGTCATAGATGTTGTTTCCAAAAGTGCAAATGATGTTATCGTTCACCCTTGGAAAGTAGAGCCTCTCAAGTGTCCTGTAGAAACGAGGCTCGCGTTCTTCGCCTTCAAAAACAAACAGTATCATAAGCCAAACGTCCCACCTCTATAGAGATTCTCCAAAGTGTGACAAAAACGGAGTTCTTTGTCCGTCATGTCGCAGATTGCGTTAATCGTATTGTTCCTAAGGATAAAGAAACAGTCGGGACGAAGCAAATCATTGCTCAGGAGGAAAGTGTCGTGTGTCGTCACGAACACCTGGTTCTGCCCCTCGAACAGACGCTTTGATATTCTGTATGACAGTTCATGGTGATAGAAAGCATCAAATTCGTCGATAAACACGAATGAGGCATTACACATCTCCTTCAGCCAATAATACTGGAGCTCGAGGTTCTTTGTTCCTGTTGAAGCAACCCGCTGGAATGGGATCTTTATGCCTCCCATAAGGCAGAAAAGTGTATTTTCGCCTTGGGCATTTGGCGCAAACTCATATTCCTGTCCACTTACGTCCTTTAGGTATTTTGCGAAATCATCTGCGAGATTGTGGGTGATGATATACTCCTCTATGTTGCTGCCGCCTTCTTTTAGACCAATAAATTCTCGGTTATCAAGGCTCCTGAAAAACAGCATATTTTCCACAAAATCACGCAGCAGCAGCAAAGCATGTCCCTTGGGAAGGGGAACTGAACTGAGTAGGTAGTTTACTATGGAGATATTGTTTGCACTGTCTTTTAGGGTCTGGACAGCAGTTGGAGTCAAACCAAACTCATCGGAGATTTTCAGCTGATCTGCATCTTTGAGCAACACCTCATTGCCGTCAACAGCCAGTTGTTCACTCACGATGTTACCCTTCAGTTCCAACGCCACCTTGCCGTATCTGTAGAATAATGTATGCCCACCCAATGTAAAGGTGTACTCAAATTCGACCGGTCGGTCCTGCTTGCCGGCGCAAGCATAGTTCAGATAGTAATCGGGCTTCTTCCATTTATGGGAAAGGTGGTTGGCAATGTCAAAAATAGCCAGACCAAAGTTCGACTTCCCTGCACCATTAGGCCCATAGATAATACCATTCTTTACGATGCCTCCTTGAATGGCATCAGGGTTGAACGTGTAATTACTTGGATGGGACAAGTC
>CAMFSS010000235.1 GCA_945983195.1 uncultured Prevotellaceae bacterium
GTGGTGAGACGACTCCCTCCACGGTGTCGTGCCATGATCCAGCAGCGTTGTCACCGCGCGAGAAGATGATTTCAGAGTTGTCAAGACCTACTGCACCCGTAAAGAGGTCGCGATATGAGAGGTACGGGTCAATGTCGGCCCAGCCCTCCGGCCAGCTCTTGGTCGAGAAGTCGCCGTCGTCGGGAGGTGTGATTGTCTTGGGATAACCTGTTGTCTTGTTGTCCACGGTCTGCACGCCTGCATGATACAGTTCATAGTGCGACTGGCACTCTATCACGTCGCGGCAGGCTGCGGCGGCACGCGCCCATTTCGATTCGTCGTAGGTGAGACCGAGAAGTTCTCTGCCGTCCTTGTTGCGGAGTGTGCGCGCAAATGCGTCGCTCACGCCCTGTGGGTGTACACCGTTCTGCAACTGACCATTGGCAAGCGGACTTGCTGCAAATATGTAGGCAAGTGCGCGTGTGGCAAGTGCTGCGCCCTTGGTGGGGCGGATTATTGATGATGCGTCGGTGTTGCCCTGGAAGCGGCTCCACGATTGCAGTTCATTGGCTGCTTGAATCATCTCCGATGCTATGAATTCGGCAACCTCCTCGTATGAGCTGCGCTCAGTGGCAAGTTCGGCATACGACTTTGTGTAGTCGGCTCCATTGTCGGGCATGATGGGCACCGGACCGTAGCGGCGGAGCAGAAGCCAGTAGTAGTAGGCTCGCACGAAGCGTGCCTGACCCTTCAGGTCAAGTCGTTCCTCCTCGGTGAGCTTCGTGTTGAGGTGGATATTTTGTATGAACACCGATGCCTGGTAGATTCCCTTGTAGGCGTTAAGCCATGCATTTGCGCCGAAATTCTCATCATAGTCGCCCTGCTTGATGGCATTGTATGATTCCATGTAGGCGTAATTGTCACCAAGACGCGCGTCACGGTCGCCGTAGTACATGTCGTCGGCAAAGCA
Organism: uncultured Prevotellaceae bacterium; assembly: GCA_945983195.1. Lineage (GTDB taxonomy): Bacteria > Bacteroidota > Bacteroidia > Bacteroidales > Muribaculaceae > CALZFJ01. The sequence continues at coordinate 950 of CAMFSS010000235.1, forward strand.
GTGGAAATAAGAGCCGCCCTTGGTGTGGCAGTCGGCAAGGTCGCCTTTCAGGAACGAGAATGCCTGTGTAAGCCAGCCGTTTGTCTGGTTGATATCGGTAAATACCGATTCGATGGTGCGGCGGTCATCGAGGTATTTGTCGGCATCGAGCGTGTCCTCGCATGAGGTCAGAGCGCAAAGCCCGCTCAATGTTGCGATGATTGAATATATTATGTATCTTTTCATTGTAGTAAGAATGTGTTTTTTTAGAAGTTAACCTGAAGTCCGAGGGTCACAGTCTTGGGAAGAGGATATGCCTCGCCGTTTGAGCTTCCCATTTCGGGGTCCCAGAGTTTGAAATTTGAGAATGTCAGGAGGTTAGTTCCTTGCAGATAGATGCGGAACTGCTCAAGGTGAAGCGTGTTAAGTATGCTTTGTGGCAGGTTGTAGCCAAGCTCAAGGTTCTTGAGGCGCAAGTAGCTGCAATCACGCATCCAGAAGCTCGACGGACGGTAGTTGTTGTGCGTTGCACCGCCTTCGAGGTGCACAAGGCGCGGATAGCTGGCGTTGGGGTTCTCATTGGCTGGTATGCCAAGCTGTGCTGCCGTTTCGGCATCTACGTAGCGTCCGTCAACAAGGTCGGAGAGTATCTGTCCGTAGCGGTCCTCGCTGAAGGCCCACACGGTCTTGCCGCTGAGCATAACTGTCGATTTGCCGCTGCCCTGGAAGTGGAGGTTCACGTCGAAGTTCTTCCACTGCACTGATGCTCCGAAACCGTAGATGAGGCTCGGTGTTGCAGTTGCTCCGATTGCCACCTGGTCGTTGTTGTCGACGATTCCGTCACCGTTCACGTCCTTGTACTTGATGTCACCGGGCTGTACGTCGCCAAACATCTGCTTCGGGCTGTTGCGAATGTCGTCGTAGTCGGCAAAGAGTCCCTCGGCGATGAGTCCGCGCTGCTGCTGATAGCGGTAGCCGGTTTCATACTGGTAGGGATATGTGTAGTTCTCAACATCGTGGTCGAGAATGGTGTTGCGTGCATAGGTGATGTTACCGCGGACGGTCACGCCCACATTGCCGAATTTCTCGTTGAAGGCAAAGTTGCCGTCGAATCCTTCTGAACTCATCACACCCACATTCGCCCACGGCTCCGATTCAAGTCCGATGATGCCGGGCAGATAGCGGCGGAGCATGTAGATGCCCGAGCGACGCTCGTAGAAGTAGTCCATTGTGAGTGAGAACTTGCTGTTGAAGAGATACAGGTCGAAACCTACGTCCTGCTTCTTGGCCACCTCCCATGTCACGTTGTTCGATGCGAGCGATGAGTAGTGCCAACCGGTCTGGTACTCGGGGCGGCTTGCTATCAGGTTTCCGAAGTTGTACACATTGTTGCCGGTAGAGTCGATGGTGTAGATGTAGGGGAAGCGCACGTCGTTGCCCATCTTGTCGTTTCCGACCTTACCCCATGAGTAGCGAATCTTGAACATGTTGAGCCATGTGAATTTCTTCATCCACGGCTCGGCTGCCACGTTCCATGCAAGTGAGAAGGCGGGGAAGAAGCCGAAGCGGTGTCCGTCGGCAAACTGCTCCGAGCCGTTGTAGCCGAAGTTGAAGTCGGCAAAGTAGCGGTAGTCGTAGTTGTAGGTCACCTGTCCGGCAAGTGCCATGTTCTTGCGTGCAATACCCGTCTTCACATCGGCGGTAATCTTGTCGGTGCTCGTCTGTGAGTCGAAGGTGTATTTCAGGTTGGCTCCCACATTGTTGCCGTGCTTAAACTCGCGGTTCCACGAGAGCAGAAGGTCAACGAATGTGCGGCGCGAGCCTGAGCTGACTGGATATTGATACATGTCAATCTTGTCCTTGATGCGGTCGTAGATTACCTCGCCGGTGGCCTTGTCGCGACCGTTGGCATACCACAGCTCCGGACGCTGCACGTGGTAGATGGTGTTGGAGTTATAGGTGTCGTAGCCTATGCGGCCGGTGAATTTCAAGCCCTCAGTAATGAATTTGAGGTCTTGCTCAAGCGATGCATTGTTCTGGAGGTTGTTGTTCCAGTTCTGCGTGTATCCGGTCTGTGTTGCCATTACCCAAGGGTTGAGGCGGTAGTCGTTGCGTCCTATGTTCACCATTGGTGAATATCCGTTGCTGTAGAGTGTCGGTGTGAGGATTGCGTTGTAGCCGAAGAGCGAGTTCCACACGTTATTGTCCGATGCCGATGGGTTGGTAGGGTCAATCGTACCCGGACCATTCTCAAGGTGAAGGTCACCCGATGTTCCTATGCGGAGCAGTGTGGTAGGTGTCACGTCGATGTCAAGGTTCACGCGATAGTTGAAGCGGTGATAGTTGGCATTGGTGTTGTAGCGGTTCTTCAGGTTGGAGTCTGTCTTGTACATACCCTCATCTTCCACATACGATACCGATGCAAAGTAGCGTGCTGCACGTCCACCGCCGCTGATGTTGAGGTTGGCGCGGTAGCTCATTGCACCGTCTTTCAGAATCAGGTCTTTCCAGTTCACATTAGGATAGATGTCGGGGTCAAGTCCGTTGCCGAACAGCTCTATCTCGGTCGGAGTGAAGTATGTTCCCTTGCTGCGTGTGATGTTGGCCTCATTGAGCAGCTTGGCGTAGGTCACACCGTCGACAAACGATGGTGTCTTCGTGCGTGTGTTGTACGATGTCTCCACTTTAGCGTTGATCTTGATTTTGCCTTCCTGTCCGTGCTTAGTGGTGATGAGCACAACGCCGTTTGCACCCTTCGAACCGTAGATGGCTGTTGCCGATGCATCTTTCAGCACGGTGAAGCTCTGGATATCCTCAATGTTGATGTCGTCGATGTTGTCGCGCTCAAAGCCGTCAACGAGGATATATGCCTTGTCACCGGCTCCGAAGGTGGAGATACCGCGAATCCAGAACTCCGATGTGCCCTTCTTTCCGGGCTGTCCCGATGTCTGCATGGCGATGATACCCGGCACGTTACCGGCAAGTGCATTCGAGAGGTTTGATGAATTGGTGTGCTTCATGTCCTCTACGTTCACGTTGGTCACAGCTCCCGTAAGGGTTATCTTCTTGCGGGCACCCATACCTGTCACCACCACTTCCTCAAGCTGGTTGTCGGAGAGCATGGTCACTGTCAGCTCATTTTCTCTGATTTTGCTTATTTGAAACTCCTGGGGCTTCATTCCCACATAGTTCACTATGAGGATTTTTGCTCCATTGGGCACATTGATGCTGAATCGTCCGTCAACATCGGTTGCCGTTGCTGTCGATGTGCCTTTTATGCTCACTGTAGCTCCGATTATCGGCTCATTGTCGGCCGACCCGTCGAGCACAGTTCCGGTTATTGTTCTTGCCAAAGCCATTCCCGTCACAAGCGAAAGGAATGTAATC
>CAMFSS010000236.1 GCA_945983195.1 uncultured Prevotellaceae bacterium
TGAGGAATGAAGCTGAAGAGCTTGCGGATAATCTTGATGGCCTCTTCGCCGTCTTCGGCAGCAAAGTGGGCAACGCCCGACTTCGAAGCGTGAATTTCGGCACCTCCGAGAGCCTCTTGTGTAACGTCTTCGCCGGTCACGGTCTTAACCACCTTCGGGCCGGTGAGGAACATGTAGGAGATGCCCTTAGCCATGATGGTGAAGTCGGTGAGAGCAGGCGAGTAAACTGCACCGCCGGCGCAAGGACCGAGGATAGCCGAGATTTGAGGCACTACACCCGAAGCGAGAATGTTACGCTGGAAAATTTCGGCATAACCGCCGAGTGCGTTGATACCTTCCTGAATGCGGGCACCACCCGAGTCGTTAAGGCCGATAACCGGAGCACCGGTCTTCATTGCCATATCCATGATTTTGCAGATTTTCTGTGCCATTGTTTCAGAGAGCGAACCTCCGAATACGGTGAAATCCTGTGCAAAAACATAAACGAGGCGTCCGTCGATAGTTCCGTAGCCTGTCACAACACCGTCGCCGGGATAGGATTTCTTCTCCTGGCCGAAGTTGGTGCAGCGGTGGCGCACAAACATATCCAGTTCCTCAAAGCTTCCCTCATCGAGAAGTTGTGCAATTCTCTCACGAGCTGTGTATTTGCCCTTTTCGTGCTGTTTCTGAATGGCTTTTTCGCCACCACCGATGCGTGCTTCTTCACGCAGACGGATCAGCTCCTGTACTTTTTCAAGTTGACTACTCATGTCTGTCGTTTAATGGCTCTTCTTATTTGTTAGGGTTCTCGCAAAGTTCGGTGAGAGCTCCACAAGTGGATTTCGGGTGCAAGAAAGCAATGTTAAGACCCTCGGCACCACGACGAGGAGCCTTGTCGATGAGGCGGCAGCCCTTAGCTTCAGCCTCGGCGAGAGCGTTAGCTACGCCATCTTCCACAGCGAAAGCGATGTGCTGGATACCTCCGCGACCGCCATTGTTGGCGATGAACTTGGCGATAGCGCTGTCGTCGCTTGTAGCTTCAAGGAGCTCAACCTTAGTTTGTCCTACCTGGAAAAAAGCTGTTTTCACTTTTTGGTCGGCAACTTCCTCAATTGCGAAGCATTTCAGACCAAGAACGTTCTCATAATAAGGGATAGCCTCTTCAAGACTTGTTACGGCTATACCCACATGTTCGATATGCGAAATATTCATAACTTAAAAAGTTTAATAAAATTATTTGTTACGTTATTTATAGTTGTCAATAATAAAAAATGTGCATTGTGCAGAGTGGCAGGCAAAGTGCATTGCACACCACTTTGCAAATTTACTACGAAAAAATCAATTGCCCTAACCATTTTGCAAAAAAATGACGCTGTGTTAAGTGGAAATAACACATTACGGTGACATTGCGGCTAATAATAGGCGCAATTATGGCAAAAAAAGTCAGAGCTTAGAGAGGTGATGTTACAGATTCTCTATTTCAATGTGCGGATTTATTGCCGTGAGCATATCGAGGAAATCTTGGCGGTCGGCAGGTGAAATAACCAGAGGCATGAAGCTCCGTGTGACTTTACGGTCGGTGAAAGTTATTGCGATTCGGTGCTTCATTGATAATGCCGGAGCACTGAGAATGGAGCGTGTGGGGCGTATTTTCGCTATTTTAGAGATAGGATATTTGCGTGATTTGAGTGCGCATCGCACGATGAGCGTGTCGCCTTTTATTCGATAGGAAGTGGACAGAAATGTGAAGATGATGAGCAGCACGATAACTGCACCGACAGCAAGCGAGGTGAGGTCGCACTCAATTAGTGCCGGAATGAAGCAAATAGCTGACGTGGCAGCCAGGATTGTGTAGGTGGGCCAATCCCAAACGGAGCGGAAAGTGGCAGTAGAGGTTTCCATAGATAAGAGGGTGTATGTAAATGGAAATCCCGGCACTCGCAGGAGCCCCGGGATTAAATACTATTCTTGAGATAAAATGATGCGTTACTTAGTAATAGTGACGATAAGGGTAGCGATTGATATGAGCGTACCGATAGAACTGAGTGTGAGTGTGAGTGCCGGTGGAATGGTCCAAGAAGAACGTGCTTTCGAGGCATTTGGCTGAACGTAGATAACGTCGTTCTGCTGGAGGTTGTAGTAAGGCGAAAGAATCAGTTCCTTGTCGTTGAGGTCAAGTCGCTGCACTATTCGCTTTCCGTCGGCATTTGTGCGGATAAGCATTACATTCTCACGCATACCGGTGATGTTGAGGTCGCCGGCAAGCGCGATAGCCTCAAGAATGTTGAGGTGCTCATTTGAAGAAGTGTAGACACCCGGAGATTTCACTTCACCGATTACCGATACCTTGAAGTTCTTGAAGCGCACATCTACACCGGGCTTCTCGGTCATGTATTTGGGGTAAATCTGATTGCAGATCATTTCCTGGATTTGCGACTTGTTCATACCGCCGATTTTGAGCTTTCCGAGAACGGGGAACTCAATTTCGCCATTGTCGTCGACAAGGTAATACAAGCTGCGGTTATTGTCGTTTGAAGTAGAGCTTGAGTAAGTGCGGTTAAGCTCTTGCACGAAGCTTGAGCGGTTGAAAGGACGCACAGCGTCGACGTTGTAACTCATAACAGTGATTTCAAGCAGGTCACCAGCCATCACAATCGGCTCATTGCTTGATACAATCTTGTCGAGAGCCTCTTGGGATATTGTTTCAGCATCAATCATATAAGGCACCTTTTTTGATGACGCACAACTGCCTAATACCAGAAGTAGGGTTGCAAAAATCAAAGAAATCTTACTCTTCATACTAAATTTTGAATTAGAAAAACAATAATATGCTATATTCAGCTTGCAAATGTACGAAAATTTTTCAGTGTAGCATAAAAATAAGTCGTTAATATTCCTAACTTTGCAAAAAAATCGAAGAAAATGCAAAAAACAAACGTTATTGAAACGCATCCGTTTGAGCCTTACCTCCCATCGGGGGCACGCTTGCTGTTTCTTGGAACTTTCCCTCCAAAACCCGAAAAATGGTCGATGGAATTTTTCTATCCCAACAAAATTAACGATATGTGGCGCATTATGGGGCTGCTGTTTTTTGCCGACCGCGACCACTTCTGGGACACAGCCGAGCGACGGTTTGACATGGAGCGGATAAAGGCGTTTCTCGACAAGGAACGCATAGCTATGTATGACACAGCACAGCGTGTGCGTAGGCTCAAGGACAATGCCAGCGACAAATTTCTGGAGATAGTGGAGCCGGTGAATCTTGATGCGATGCTTTCGGTGTGCCCCGGCATAGAGGCAGTGGTGACAACGGGAGAGAAAGCCGCTACGGTGGTGGCGCAACTCACAGGCAGCGAACTGCCGCGAGTGGGAGAGTGTGTGGAAGTGATGGTGGCATGCCGCATGGTGCGGCACTATCGCATGCCTTCCACCTCACGCGCCTATCCACTCGCCATGGAGAAGAAAGCGGAATTCTATCGCCGCATGCTAATCGCCGAGGGTGTAGACGGCATTAGTCGTGAAGAATGACACATATTCTTTATGCCGCTTGTGCGAAAACTCACGTTTTTATCGTAACTTTGCAAAAAATAAGTAACACAGTGTTTCTTTTATGGACGTATTGACAATTTTTCAGTGGTTTCAGGAGAATCTTAATTATGGCACAATCACATAGCTAATGGCGATTGAGACTTCGTTTATTCCGTTCCCGTCGGAGGTGGTAGTGCCCCCGGCAGCATATTTTGCAATGGAACGAGCCGACCTGAATATCTATCTTGTGGGCGTGTTTGCTACACTTGGAGCATTGATAGGAGCCGCCATCAACTATTTTCTTGCTCTGTGGATTGGGCGACCGCTGGTGTATGCCTTTGCCAACAGCCGATTCGGGCATATCTGCCTCATTGATGAGGCAAAAGTGATGAAGGCAGAAGTGTACTTTGACAAGCACGGAGCCATATCGACATTCCTCGGACGACTGGTGCCGGCCGTGCGCCAGCTCATATCCATTCCGGCCGGACTTGCACGAATGAACTTCGGCACGTTTGCCCTATTTACGACGCTTGGTGCAGGAATGTGGAATGCAGTGCTTGCCTTTATGGGCTACTGGCTTCACACATTTGTGCCGCAAGCAGAGCTGATGACACAGATTGAGCACTACAACCAGTATCTCACATGGGCTGGATATGCCCTCGGAGTGCTGATTGTGCTTTTCCTGGCATATCAGGGACTTAAGAAAACACCCAAGAAGTAACTGAAGTGCCCACGTCGCCCCCACGATGACAGTAGCAGCTGGCGAAGTGTCGGGAACATTAAGAATACCCACACCATAA
>CAMFSS010000237.1 GCA_945983195.1 uncultured Prevotellaceae bacterium
GGTGCGCACTCAGCTCCCTCGGTCCAGATGTGACGCACCCTGTGTCCCGTGTGGAATTCTGCGGCGGCAGCGCAGCCGAGCTTATAGGAGATGCAATAGCAGCCGGAGCACAGCTATTCATAACCGGCGACGTGAAATATCACGACTTCACATCGCACAATCACCGCATAATCATTGCAAATATCGGGCATTATGAGAGCGAACAGTTCACAAAAGAGATTTTTTTTGACGTAATTCGGAAAAAATTCCCTAACTTTGCAACCTATTACTCCGAGAAAGAAAGAAATCAGATAAATTATTTGTAAGCAATGGCTACTGATAAGACAACACAAGAAAAAGAACTTACCGTTGAGGAGCGTCTGAAAGCTCTTTACGAACTCCAGACTATCCTGTCGAAAATCGACCGCATCAAGATTATCCGCGGCGAGCTGCCACTTGAGGTGCAAGACCTTGAGGACGAGATAGCCGGACTTGAGACACGAATCCAGAACTACAAAGACGAGATCAACAATCTCAATCAGGGAATCCGTGAGCAGCACAAGGCTATCGACGAGGCTGCGGCACTTATCGACAAATACACCCAGCAGCAGGACAACGTGCGCAACAACCGCGAGTTTGACTTCCTCTCGAAGGAAATTGAATACCAGCACCTCAACATTGAGCTTGCTGAGAAGAAAATCAACGATTTCTCTCGCCAGATTGAGCAGAAGCATGCCGATGTCGACGTTGCAGGAAACCACCTTGCTGACCGCCAGCACATTCTTGATGAGAAGAAGGGTGAGCTGTAGGTGATAGTATGGGAAACATAGCAAGTTGAGGAGAAGCTCCGCGACCAGGCCAAGAAGCTTGAGGTGAAGTTCGACGACGAGCGTCTGCTGTCGGCCTTCAAGCGCATTCGCAAGAATGCCCGCAACGGTCTGGGCATCGTCTACATTCAGCGTAATGCCTGTGGAGGTTGCTTCAACCGCATACCGCCCCAACGCCAGATGGAAATCAAGATGCACAAGAAAGTGATTGTGTGCGAGTATTGCGGACGCATTATGATTGACCCTGAGCTTGCCGGCATAGCTCCCGAGGTGGAGGCAACGCTCAAGAAGTAGAAAGCATCACTCGCGCAGCCCGATTGAGCGGTAGCAAAGGTGATGGTATGAAATAAGTTGTCGCAGCAGATGATTGCGGCAGCCAGGCTTGACACATACGCAAATACGGCATAAAAACATAGCGCAGAACACGCGGAATAGGGCACATCTTATTCCGCGTGTTCTGCGCTTCATCAATATCATTCGACGGTCAGTGCCGCGAGTAGCGTGCATAGGCTGCCGCAAGCCTTCGGTGGTAGCCTTTCTTGGCATATCCCGCGCCATTGTAGGCTCGTGCAAAGGCGCGCCAGTTCTTCTTCTGCAAGTGCTTAACCATCCCGTTCGATTTAATGAACCGTGCGAATAGTTCGAGCTGCATGGCCTCTGATTCACTCATAAGCCGGGCAAACTCGTCGACCGACTCCACCTGGCATCGTCGCCAGTTGAACCCTCCAATCTGGAACATACCCCAGAAAGTGGATTCCTTGGCAATGTCGTTGTCGATTGCCATGCCGCTTTCAAGGCGAGCGTGCTGTGCATCGCCATAGCTGCCATAGCGTGCGGTGTTGAGCTTTGCAAAAGCCACAGGTTGCTGCTTACGGGCATTTGCCACATTTTTCCCGGCACGGCGCAGACGCGAGGCAAAGATAGTACGGTCGAAATTGATTACCGGCTTTCCCGGAGCAAAGAATCCCTTGTGGCTTTTTCCGGCCTCAATGTCGCACACGGCGTGGATAGTAGCCGCATCTACGCCAAGTTCTGATGCAACACGCTCATAGTCGCTGTCAGTCAGTCGGGTGTAGCGGCTTGCGCTGTCGGCAATGGCCTCCATAGCAGCACACAATGCCGAAGTGTAGGCTTCAGCACCGCTGATTCTGTCGTGTGCCAGGCTGTCGGGCATATAGGCGACGCCTTCACCGACCGGCTTGGCAAAGGTGATGGCAGAAATTGCTGCAAGAGCTATCGAAGATGCAAATTTGCGCATGGTATTAAAGTGATATAATATGTAGTGATATGCCGGTTTAGAAATGTGTATACCGGTCGCTGATGAAAGCACAAGCAGCCTTGTGTCACTCGAAATGTGGCACAAGGCTGCTTGATATTAGTTTAGGGTATCTTTCTATTCGCCCTTGGCAATCATTTCGAGAATCTTCACAAGAAGATCCCAGAACTTGCCTACGGCAGGAATGTGCATTGCCTCCTTGGGAGAGTGCACGTCGCGCAATGTCGGGCCGAAAGAAATCATCTCCATGTGGGGATAATCCTTGAGGAACAGACCGCATTCAAGTCCGGCGTGAATGGCGTTGCACAGAGGCTTCTTGCCAAAGAGCTTTTCGTGTGCGTCGACAGCCACCTTGAGCAGCTTCGACTCCATGTTAGGAGCCCAGCCGGGATAGCCGTCACCGTGAGTTACCTTTGCGCCAGCCGAGGCAAACACAGCCTCTACCTGATGGGCAATGTCGAATTTGCGGCTTTCCACCGAGCTGCGCTGCGAAGTGGTGACAAGAATCTTGTTGTCGTCGAGCATCTTCACTGAAGCAAGGTTGGTCGATGTCTCAACAAGACCTTCAAGCTCAAGGCTCATCGACACTACGCCGTGAGGAGCTATATACATCGAGGTGACTACAGCTTCAGCCGTCTTGGCGTCGATTACGGTTTCTGGAGCTTCAACGCTCTCCATTGTAATCTCCATAGCCTTCTCGGTGTGCTTATATTCATTCTGAACGTCGGCAATATAGTGGTTGAGGTCAACGCGTACACCCTCCTTGTCGAAGTCGGTGACACCTATCACGGCAGATGCTTCGCGTGCAATAGCGTTGCGCAGATTACCGCCATTGATAGTGGCAAGCTTGAAGTTGTACTTCTTTGCAAGATTCCACAGGAAGCGCACAAGGAGCTTGTTGGCGCAGGCACGACCTACATTGATGTCGGTACCCGAATGACCGCCTTGCAGGTTCTTGATGTCGATTTTCAGGTAATGCAGCTCCTTTGGAGCGGCAACCGGCTCATAGCTGAAAGTGCAGGTGGTGTCGATACCTCCGGCGCAACCTATGCAAATCTCTCCGTCTTCCTCAGAGTCAAGGTTGAGAAGATATTTGCTTCCGTCGAGCATTCCTTCACCAAGATTTTGGGCACCGGTGAGACCAGTTTCCTCATCAACCGTAAAGAGAGCTTCGATTGGTCCGTGCACAAAGTCATCGCTGAGCAGCACCGCTAGTCCGGCAGCTATGCCAATTCCGTTGTCGGCACCGAGAGTAGTGCCGTTGGCGCGTACCCATTCGCCATCGACGAATGTGTCGATAGGGTCGTTTTCGAAGTCGTGCTGCACACCGCCGTTCTTCTCGCATACCATGTCCATGTGTCCTTGCAGAACAACCTTCGGGGCATTCTCATATCCGGGAGTTGCAGGTTTTGTCATAGCAACATTGCCAATAGCATCGGTCTTATATTCTATTCCATGCTTCTCGGCAAAATTCACAAGAAATTCACGAATCTTTCCCTCTTTCTTTGATGGACGCGGAACTTTTGTAATCTCATCGAAGATTCCAAAAATCAGTTCCGGTTTCAAATCTTTTACTGTCATAATTGAAGAATTTATATTATATAACTGTTATCTTTGCTTTCGTAACCGAAAATAGTGTTAAAAAAGCACCTAATTCGTGCACTAAGTTACAAAAAAAATTTGTGTTATCGCACAAAATCGGTTTTCCTTTCCTATATTTGCACAATAAAATCGTGTTTACATGAAAATTTTGGTGATTTCCATACTGTTTCTGGGCATTGCAGTGATGCTTTTGGGGGTAAAAGTGTTCTTCGTCAAAGGAGGACGTTTCCCCAACACACACGTGCATGGCAACGCAGCCTTGAGAAAGCGGAACATCACCTGCGCGTCAAGCGACGATTGAGAGAAACAAAACAAATTATTGATACATAAAAATTAGATATGAAAGTAATTCGTAAGATTGCCAAGTATTCATTTATAGCTTTGGCAATAGTGATGTCTGCATCATGCAGCAAAACAACCGAGGAGAATAACACAGCCGCACCTGCCGCAGCCGATTCAGCCGGAGCACCTGCCGCAGCCGTTATCCGTTACATTGATGGTGACAGCCTTATGGCTAAGTACAATCTTGCTATCGACATCAATGAAGCCATGCTTCGCCGCTCCAACCAGCTCGACAGCGAGCAGATGAGACGCGGAAATGAAATTAACCGCCTCGGCAACG
>CAMFSS010000238.1 GCA_945983195.1 uncultured Prevotellaceae bacterium
CCTCAGAGTCTGCGCAGAGGGGATGACCGTCGCGGTGATGCAGGGAATCGACCTCCCCGATGTGCCGCTGTGGGCAATATGGGCAATCCAGCAATACTATAAGGAGGCAGGCGAGACAGAAACTCGCAAGCGCTATGGCGCAATAGTGAAGGAGATAGTGAACTTCATTCTCTCAAACCTCCACCCCAACCTTGAAATCAATGAGTCGGGGCTAATCTCGACCAACGGCAGGGCATATCCCGTGTCGTGGATGGACTCGTCGAATCCCGATGGCACCCCCATCGTGGCACGCACGGGTTATCTTGTGGAATTTAATGCACTGTGGTATAATGCACTGATGTTTGCTCACGCACTGTTTGCCACTGATGAGGCAGAGCGCGAGAACACCATGAAGTGGGAGCAGACGGCAGCAACGTGCAAGGACGCATTCACCGACATGTTCATGAACGACTTCGGCTACCTCTACGACTATGTGACCGGCTTGTTCACCGACCTGAGTGTGCGCCCGAACATGATAATAGCAGCCGGACTCGACTATTCGCCTCTCGACCGCCGTCAGCGCAAGTCGGTGCTTGATGTAGTCACCCGCGAGCTTCTCACGCCGAAGGGACTCCGCACCCTCAGCCCGAAGAGCTACGGCTACACGCCGTGCTACCTTGGCAGCCCGTCAGAGCGCGAATTTGCCTACTATCAAGGTCCGGCACGTCCGTGGCTTATGGGCTTCTATGCCGATGCATATATAAAGGTGTTCGGCATGAGCGGCGTATCGTTTATCGAGCGCATGATGATAGGCTTTGAGGACGAGATGACGCAGGGCTGTATCGGCTCACTCTCGGAGCTGTATGACGGCAACCCGCCATTTACGGGCCGTGGAGCTGTGAGCTTCGCCACCAATGTGGGCGGTGTGCTTCGCGTGCTTCGACTATTGAAGAATTTGAATTTATAATACAAGACTAAAACTGCATCATTACCATATATGAAAGCATTAATGTTCGGGTGGGAGTTCCCACCTCATATCCTTGGCGGATTAGGCACTGCCAGCTATGGACTGACGAAGGGTATGTATGACAATGGTGATATGGACATCACATTTGTGATACCGAAGCCCTGGGGCGACGAGGAGCGCAGCTTTGCCCGCATCGTAGGCGCCAATGCCGTGCCGGTTGCATGGCGCGACGTGAGCTACGACTATGTGCAGAGCCGCATAGGCAACGTAATGGATCCGCAGCTCTACTTTGACTTGCGCGACCATATCTATGCCGACTTCAACTATATGGGCACCAACGACCTGGGCTGCATAGAGTTCTCGGGCCGCTATCCCGACAATCTTCTTGAGGAAATCAACAACTATTCGATTATGGCAGGCGTGATAGCACGCACTGTGGACTTCGACGTGATTCACTCTCACGACTGGCTCACCTATCCAGCAGGCATCCATGCCAAGCAGGTCACCGGCAAGCCGCTTGTGATACACGTGCACGCAACCGACTTCGACCGCAGCCGCGGCAATGTGAACCCCACGGTGTTTGCCATAGAGAAGGACGGAATGAACAATGCCGACCACATCATCACCGTGAGCAACCTGACCCGCCAGACAGTAATCGAGAAATACGGCATCAACCCGGAGAAGGTGACCACAGTGCACAATGCAGTGGAGCCGCTCAGCGAGGAGATACGCAGCATCAAGATGCAGAAGGGCAAGGACAAGGTAGTCACATTCCTCGGACGCATCACCATGCAGAAAGGACCGGAATACTTTGTTGAGGCAGCATCGCGCGTGCTTGCCAAGACGCACAATGTGCGCTTCGTGATGGCAGGAAGCGGCGACATGATGGAGAAGATGATTCGCCTTGCCGCCGACCGCGACATTGCCGACCGATTCCACTTTACGGGCTTCCTGAAGGGCCGTCAGGTGTATGAAATGCTCGCTGCGAGCGATGTGTACATCATGCCGTCGGTATCGGAGCCGTTTGGAATCTCGCCGCTTGAGGCTATGCAGATGGGCGTACCGTCGATAATTTCGAAGCAGTCGGGCTGCGCTGAGATTCTTGAGAACGTAATCAAGGTTGACTACTGGGACATCAACGCCCTTGCCGACTCAATCTATGCGATTATCAAGTATCCGGCACTCTACAACCACTTGCGTGACAAGGGTCTTGCCGAGATTGACACCATCCAGTGGAAGAAGGCCGGAGCCAAAGTAATCGACATCTATCATAAAGTGATAGTAAACTTAACAAGATATCAAATCCGGCGCGGCTAAGTGAAGCGACATAATAAAACTAAACAACAAACACAATCATTTAACTAACATCGACAATAAAATGAAAGCCATTTGTTTTTATTTTCAGATACATCAGCCGTTCCGTTTGAAGACCTATCGCTTCTTCGATATTGGTAACGACCACTACTACTATGATGATTTCGCCAACGACGAGATTATCACTCGCATAGCACAGCGTAGCTATCTGCCTGCCAATGCCATGCTTCTCGACATGATTAAGGAGTCGGGCAAGAAGTTCAAGGTGGCATTCTCCATTTCGGGAACAGCACTTGAGCAGCTTGAGCAGTATGTGCCTGAGTTCATCGACTCAATGAAGGAGCTTGCAGCAACAGGCTGCGTGGAGTTCCTCTCGGAGACTTACGCACACTCACTCTCATCGCTTGGCGACCCTGAGGAGTTTGCAGCACAGGTGAAGGCACACGACGACAAGATTCAGGAGCTTTTCGGCCAGAAGCCGAAGGTGTTCCGCAACACAGAGTTGATATACTGCGACGATATAGCTTCGATGGTAGCAGCAATGGGATTCAAGGGCGCAATTACCGACGGAGCCAAGCACATACTTGGCTGGAAATCGCCTAACTATGTGTATGCATCATCGGCAGCACCCAAGCTGAAACTACTCTTGAAGAACTCGAAACTGAGCGACGACATTTCGTTCCGCTTCAGCAACCCTGACTGGGACGCATATCCACTCACAGCCGACAAATACATCGACTGGATTGCCAGCACCCCGCAAGAGGAGCAAATCATCAACCTCTTCATGAACTATGAAACATTTGGTGAGCTTCAGGCACGCGAGACCGGAATCTTCGAGTTTATGAAGGCACTCCCACGCTTCGCCAAGGAGAAGGACATTGCCTTCTGGACACCGAGCGAGACACTCCAGAAGCTGAAGTCGGTGGCAGAGCTTTCAGTGCCCTATCCAATGTCGTGGGCAGACGAGGCACGCGATACCAGCGCATGGCTCGGCAACGACCTTCAGAACGAGGCATTCAAGAAACTCTACTCAATTTCGGAGCGCGTGCGCCTGTGCGACGACCGCAAGCTGAAGGAGGACTGGAACCGCTTGCAGACGAGCGACCACTTCTTCTACATGTGCACAAAGCACCGCAACGACGGAGCAGTCCACTCGCACTACAGCCCCTACGACACTCCGTTCATGGCGTTCATGAACTATATGAATGTACTTTCGGACTTCATCGTGCGAGTAGAGGAGCAGTATCCGCTCTCAATCGAGAACGAAGAGCTTAATGCACTGCTTACTACTATCCGCAACCAGGCCAAGGAGATTGAGGTGCTCAATCGTGAGGTGACGATGATGCGCAACAACATTATCAAGGCCGAGGAGGGTGATATGGAGCCTGTGCAGGCTGAAGAGCCCAAGAAAGCAGCCAAGAAGACTGCTGCCAAGAAGCCGGCAGCCAAAAAGACTGCAAAGAAAGCTGAATAAAGTATTTTAGATAGCTCAATAACCAAGTATGTGGCGTGCTGCTCCCCCGGCGGCACGCCTTTTTTTCGAGTAAATGTGATAATTTGGGATATTTTTATTATTTTTGCCAATTGAAAACAAGTGAAGGCACAGAAGCTTATGCCACAGTGCCGTGAACGAAAAGCCCAACAACTATCAGAACAACCAACAAGAGCAGAATATGAAATATGTAGGAGCACATGTGAGTGTGAGTGGGGGAGTGGAGAATGCCCCGGTGAATGCGCATGAGATAGGCGCACGGTCGTTTGCCCTTTTCACGCGCAATCCGACGCGCTGGAAGTCGGCTCCGCTGAAGCCGCAGTCGATAGAGAAATTCAAGGAGAATTGCGCAAAATACGGCTACGAAGCCAAGCATATTCTGCCTCACGACGGCTACCTGATTAACCTTGGCAGCCCCGATGGAGAGAAACTTGCCGTGTCGCGCGAGGCATTTCTCGATGAGATGCAGCGTTGTGAGCAGCTTGGGCTGACAATGCTCAATTTCCACCCCGGCAGCCACTTGAACCTTGTGGAGCTTGACAAG
>CAMFSS010000239.1 GCA_945983195.1 uncultured Prevotellaceae bacterium
CGTACTTGTGGGGGTTCTGATAAGCACAATTGTCATTTGGAAAAAAATTGATGCCCTCGACAATGAGTTAAACGCCAAAGCCAACCGTTTCAATCAGCTCAAAGATAGCGGATTTGCCGCGTTGGAGAGATGTTGGCAGCACGATTTGAAGGGGTTGCCTGAAGCCGACGACCCGGTAATGTATATTCTTGAAATGCTTAACAATCTGCAAGAAGCTCTGAAACGCTTTGTGAACAGCCACAGGGCAGGATTGACGAAAAGTGAGGCAGAACTGCTCACCGAGGTGCTTAATAACCGCATTGTGTTCTACTACAACGTCAAAAGCTGCGAAATGATGGAAGCGCTCCAGCAGCAGTAGCACCTACACATTGAAGAGCAGGCGGCTGTTGCGCACCGATTCGTTGATTCAGTTGCCAGTGCCGTTGATGCCGGCGGCGTTGAATACTTCTTCTCCATTCACAAATGTGCGCTCCACGCGGTAGAGCCTCACGCAGGGCTTCGCGGTCGGCGAGAGACTTCACGGCAGGGCGGTTTTTGGCAATATTAATCATTCACTTTTCTATATCGCGGACATTCGAAATTGTTGTTCGAAAAATTGCAGCTAAAATTTGTGTGCATTGTAATAAAACCAGTATATTTGCAGTGTGGAATGGTTGCGTCTGTAAGACATTAGCTTAACTTGGAACTACTTACCTAAAAACTATAGATTATGATTCTACGAATTATGAGATTTGTTGTTGCTGTGGCGCTGCTTATGTGCAATGCTGCATCAGCTTTGGCAATGGAGAGGGAGAGGGTTGACTTCCGCGATGAGACTATCTATTTTGCCATGACTACGCGCTTCTACGATGGCGACCCGAAGAACAATGTGTGTGGCTGGGACCGCCAGAATGTGCAGATTGCCAACAACGACCCCGACTGGCGCGGCGACTTCAAGGGTCTGATTGAAAAGCTCGACTACATTAAGGCTCTCGGCTTTTCAGCCATTTGGATTACTCCGGTCGTGCAGAATGCGTCGGGAACTGATTTCCACGGCTATCACGCCATGGACATGAGCAGTGTGGACTTGCGCTACGAGAGTCGCAAGGAATGGGGCTCGGAGGAAGATGTCACCTTCCAGAGCCTTATCGATGCAGCTCATGCCAAGGGAATGAAGATTGTGCTCGACATTGTGCTAAATCACACCGGCAATTTCGGCGAGGCTACACTCAATCCGCTTTTCACCCGAAGCCGGAACATTAAGGACCAGGCTTCGGTGTCGGCTTCGATTATACCAAATTACGACCGTCTGCCATCGAATTACAATGACCTCCCCGGAACGCAGCAATATCAGGAGCGCTTCAAGTATTTCAAGAATCCGCAATACGACGTTCACAACTACTATCACCACTATGGCAACGGCTGGAACTGGGACTATCCGAGCCGCTGGTGGGGGCAGATTGCCGGTGACTGTGTGGACCTCAACACCGAGAATGATGCCGTTGCCGAGTATCTTGTGCAGTGCTATGGCGAGTTTATAAAGATGGGCGTTGACGGCTTCCGCATCGACACCACAGGACACATAGCCCGCCTCACCTTCAACAAGCAGTTCATTCCGCAGCTTATTGCGCTCGGCGAGCAATATAAGGACAAGCGACTCAACGGCTGCCCATTCTATATGTTTGGCGAGTGCTGTGCCCGATACAGCGAGGTGACTTATCGCGGTCAGGCGAATCTGTCGAGCTATTTCTATACATGGGAATCGCCTCAATCGCTTATCGACCAATATGATGGCTCTCAGGCATATTGGGATACGCAAGTGCTCAATGAGGGGCACGACTCTCCCGTGGGTCCGATGAAACTCTGTGAGCAGGAGACGGAATTCAGCCACACAAGCGACAATGTGTTTATGAAAAATGGTGCATGGCATGAGCCTGACTACAGCGAGGCTTCGGGATTCAATATAATAGATTTCCCTATGCACTACAATTTCAATAACGCGGCAGCTGCCGTGAATATAGCCAAAAGCGGCGACAAATACTACAACGATGCCTCGTGGAACGTTGTGTATGTGGATTCGCACGACTACTGCCCGGGCCCGAACGATGGCACCCGCTTCAATGGAGGCACTGCACAGTGGGCTGAGAACCTGTCGCTGATGTTCACTTTCCGTGGCATTCCATGCATATATTATGGCTCGGAGGTGGAGTTCAAGAAGGGCTGCAAGGTTGATGCCGGAGGTACCGATATGCCCGTGAAGGACTCAGGACGTGCCTACTTTGGCGCCTACCTTGAAGGCAGCGTAACAGCTACCGACTTTGGCGCCTACACAGCCTCGGGCAACGTGGCTGCCACTCTCAATGCCGACTTGGCACAGCACATTATCCGCCTCAACAGGATTCGTGCTGCTGTGCCGGCTCTGCGTCGCGGACAGTACACCTGGGACGGATGTTCGGCATCAGGCGGAATAGCGTTCAAGCGTGCGACAGCCGACAGCTACGCCCTCGTAGCGATTAACGGTGGAGCAACATTCACCGATGTGCCTGCCGGAACCTATGTGGATGTAGTTACCGGGCAAAGCTACACACCCACGAGTGGCAAAATCACCGTGAGTGCCCCCTCGGGCAAGGGACAGTTGCGCGTGCTTGTGAAGGACTGGACAGGCGGAAAGGTGGGAGAAGACGGCAAATTCATCTATGCCACATCGCCTGTGGCTCATGGTGGCAGTGTGACGTTTGATGACCCGGGAGCTACCGAATACTATACCGCCGATGATGCCGTAGGGCAGCCTGCTGTGAAATTAGATCCTGCCGGAGGCTCGTTTACAACCGAAATGCTCACAGTGACGGCAACGCTCAATGATGCTGCCGTGAGCGGCTGGTATCGCATTGGCACAGATGGCGAAAAGACCTCAATCTACGACTCCGCCACATTCACCATTGGTGAAAACATGACATTCGGTGAGACCATCGATGTGCATTATGGAGCTTTTGATGCTTCGGGCGAGGAATTTACGGGCAAGGCTACATACAAGAAGGTTGATCCCAATGCCACAATCACGGTGTATGTGAAATCGCCCATACAGCCCTACCTCTACGCATGGAGCACCACTACAGGCTCGGTGGTGAAGCTCTTGGGCGACTGGCCCGGAACCAAGCTCACTGCCACAACTATGGTGGGAGGTGAGGAATATTATTATCACACCTTCTCAGATGTAACAGTCTTCAACATCATCTTCAACAACGGCAAAGGTGCACAGACTCCCGACATCAACGGAATTTCTTCCGACGTGTACTATGAATACGACGGACAGCGACAGGCAACCTTGTCGGGTGTAGAAGAAATCACCGTAGATGAAAGTGGCATCAATGACATCTTCACCATCGACGGACGCCGCCTGCACTCAGTAGGGTCGCTCAGCGACCTTCCGCGCGGCATCTACATCATCAACCGCCGGAAAGTGATGGTGAAATGATGCTTAGTCGGGCAATTTCAGGGCGTTTGATTTCAGTGCAAAGTATTTCCACAGAGGAGCCACCATAAGCGACTGCTTCAGGTCTTCGCGGAGCAGCAGTTGCAGCACCTCATCTTCCGAGAGGAATTTAATCGCGAGGTCTTCGGTACGGTCGAGGCTTTGGCTGGAAATACGTTCCACGCCAGTCGCCAGGAAAGTGTATGTGATATTGTTAGTGGAAGCCGGATTTTGCGAAAGCGCAGAAAACAGCTTCCACTCGCCATTTCCATATCCGGCTTCCTCGGCAAGCTCACGTTTTGCAGCTTCGAGTGGTGTTTCGCCCTTCTCGGCAACACCTGCAACAAGTTCGGTGAAAACGTCTTGAAGCCCATGCCTGTATTGCTGAGCCATCACAAATTTGCCGTCGGTGGTTATGGCAATGACATTCACCCAGGTGGGATATTCCAGAATGTAGTATTCGTCGTTGATTACGCCATTAGGAAGCTGCACAGTGTCGCACCGTGCAGTAAGCCACGGCCGCTTAATGATATATCTTGTGCCAAGAATTTTCCATTTCTTAATTTCCGTGTTATTCTCTGTTTTGGTCTGCTCCTGATTTTGGATATTATTCATAATACATTGGTTTATTTACGTGAAAAAACGAAATCGGGCTGTAAATGTACTACAAAAAACACGCCATAGCAAGAGAATGGCAATAAATATGCCCACTGAAGGTGCCGATTTTTCATTTAAGATTCAATGATTAAGCTATTTTTTATATAGTGTCATTAGTGTCCCGTTAAAAAAGGGACACTAATGATCACGCATAATGACTTTTTCTTTTTTC
>CAMFSS010000240.1 GCA_945983195.1 uncultured Prevotellaceae bacterium
AAAAGCTCCGAAATTTCTTGTTTTCTCAAAATTCATTGAGTAATTTTACGCATAGAATCACGGAACAACCGAATAATTAGAAATAAAACAACGACCAAACAGATTACAGCATGAAAACAAAACTATTTGCAGTGGCAATAGCAGCTATTTCCTGTTTGTCGGCTTCGGGAAAAGATGTCTATTTCTTTGCTGAGAATGCCTCAGAGGCAACCAAGTGTGTGGAAAGCGTGACTTCAATCCTGATTGGTGCCGACAAGCTGACACTCAAGACTGCCAACGCTACATCAACCGATGTGGCTTACACTGATTTTGCAGCATTCTCATTCAAGAACCGGCGAACATCAGGTGTAGGCGCAACCAAAGCCGACCAAGGCACACGTGTCACCTGCAACGGCGGCAATGTGGCGATAGCAAGTACCGATGACATCAGTGCAGTCGAAGTGTATGCAGTGAATGGCACAAAGGTTGCTGCGTTTGCTCCGGCATCGAGCAACTTCCGCTTCACCATCGACGATGGCGGCATGTACATCGTGAAAGTCAAGGCCGGCGACGGCGAGAAAATTTTCAAAGTGATTAAATAAACAAAAGGAGGTATATCAATATGAAAAAAGGAATTATTACATTCGCATCATTACTAATGATTTCAGCTTCGGCATTCGCCCAAATGACTTGCGTTGTTGCCCACCGCGGCTACTGGGACACCGACGGATCGGCTCAAAACAGTATTCGTGCCCTGGTGAAAGCCGACTCTATAGGCTGCTACGGCTCGGAATTCGACGTGTGGCTAACAGCCGACAAGAAACTCGTGGTGAACCACGATGCCGATATCAACGGCGTGCATATCGAAACATCGAAGGCTAAGGACGTGCTGGCACAAAAGCTGCGCAACGGTGAGAACGTTCCCACCCTTGAGCAGTATCTCGACCAGTCGCTCTCACTCAAGCCGCGCCTCATTCTTGAGCTTAAAGCCCATCAGGACAAGAAGCACGAAGAGGAAGCCGTGCTTGCAATTCTCAAATTGGTGAAGGCACGCAATCTTGAGGCCAACATCGAGTATATCACTTTCTCGAAAGAGGCTTTCCAGAACTTCATCAAGTATGCCCCAAAAGGCACACCGGTGTTCTACCTATCAGGCGACCTCTCACCGCGTGAAATCAAGGAAATGGGTGGTGCCGGCATCGACTACCACTACAAGGTGCTCAAGAAAAATCCTTGGTGGATTGACGAATGCCATGCTCTCAATCTGCGTGTCAACGCGTGGACCGTCAACAAGGAGAAGGATATGCAATGGTGCATCAAGCACGGCGTGGACATAATCACCACCAATGCTCCGGAGCTGCTTCAGCAACTGCTCCTTGAGAAATAACCATAATTTACCAATTACAGCCAATTATGAAAAAAAATAGAATAGGCTTTATTGCAATTGCAGCTTCAGTGCTGCTCGGTGGACTTGTGGTAATGGCTCAGACCGACCTGCTCGTCTACAGCAACGGCAAAATCATCTTTGCCGGACACACAGCCGAGGTCAACGACATCACAGCAAATGCAGGAAAGCTCACCATTACTGACAACAACAGGAACACAATTTTCGAAACTTCGGAAGCCGACAGCATTCAGCTTCCAATTTTCTACGATGATTTCTCATGGGTACCTAGCGAAGGATGTAGCGTAGTAGGCTGGAACACTGAAGGTGAGAGCGACAACCGCATCGACAAGCAGAAAGCCACCTGGGATGCAAACGGCTGGACAAGCCACAGCGAAACGGGTGTGTATGGCCGCCCGGGATTTCTGAAACTTGGCCGCACATCATTCGGAGGCGACCTCGTTTCTCCCAATTTTGAGAGCCTCGGCAACAGAGTTGCCACCGTGAGAGTGGAATTTCAAGCCATTGGCTATGCCACCGAAGCCGGAACGCGCGACCTCGGCAAGCTCTATGTGGGCATTTTGGGCGATGGCACAGTGCTCAATGCCAAGGGTGCAGGCGTGGAAGGAACCATTGGAAGCATTGGCTACGTCGATGCCGGTGGCAGTGAGATTGCCATGGGTACAATGGCAAATATCACCATTCCCGAAGCCGGATATTTCAAGAAAATCGACGGCATGGAGAATGAAGAGGCTTGCATGCAACTTTGGGATAACGACATTACACGCTATGTGGTTAACATAAAGAATGTCACCAAGGATTCTCGACTTGTATTTATCGCCGGAGCTTTCGGCGACAAACTGGGAAGCGGCAAGAAAAACCGCATCTTCCTCGACAACATCAAGGTAGTAGAGCTGAAATCAGAGCGCGGACTTGCCACTGTGAGCGGCACTGTGAGCTGCGCCGGAATCGGTGTGGAAAACGTCACCGTTTCCGATGGCTATAATGTCACCACAACAAATGAACATGGCGAATACTCGCTTCTCACCAAGAAGGAGAATGGATATGTGTTCATTTCAGTGCCCGGAGGCTACGAAATGGAGCAGCAAGGTGCAGGCAACCAGCCAACATTCTTCAAGCGTCTTGAAAAGGGTGCCCTTGAGGACGAATCAGCCGACTTCCGCCTCGTATACAGCAACAACGACAAGCACGTGCTTCTCACTCTTGCCGATATGCACCTCGCAAACCGCAACAACGATGTATCGCAATTTGAGAAAGGACTGGTGAGCGATGCCAACGAGCTAATCGCCAAATACACAGCCGAAGGAACCAAGGTGTATGGACTCACGCTCGGCGACCAGAGCTGGGACCAGTATTGGTATAACAACAATTTTGCCCTTGAAGAGGCAGCTAAGAAGATTTCAGAGCTTAACTGCCCGGTATTCCACATAATGGGCAACCACGACAATGACCCGTATGTGGCATCTGACTTCGGTGCTTCGGAGGCTTTCCGCAACTTCATCGGCCCGTCGTACTACTCGTTCAACATTGGCAAAGTGCACTATGTGGTACTCGACAACATTCAGTATATCAACACCGGAGGAAGCTACGGAAAAATCGGCGATCGCAACTACAACCGCACTATCACCAATGAGCAGATGGAATGGCTGCGCCGCGACCTTGCCACCATCACCGACAAGAGTACACCAATTAAGGTGGCTATGCACGCCACACTTCACGGCGTGCTTCACAGCGTGGCGACTGGCAACATCGCATCTTCATTCAGCACGAGCAATGGTGCAACACTCGAGAAAGTGCTTGCCCCGTTCTCGGATGTGCAGATACTCACCGGTCATACACACGTGAACTGCACAATGGACTCAAAGACGGCTTCGCAAATCCGCGAGTACAACACTGCCGCAGTGTGCGCCACTTGGTGGTGGACTGGTAAAAACGGTTATGCCGACAACCACATCTGTGTCGACGGCTCACCGGGCGGCTATGGTGTATGGACGATTGACGGCACTGAGCAGAACTACAAATACAAGGGCGTTGGCTACGACACCGACTACCAGTTCCGCGTCTACGACCTCAACCAAGTGGTTGTTGACAGCCGGTGGATTTCGGGTGCCAACGACACCTACGCTGCCCAACTGTCGAACTACGTTGCCGACTATGGCACAGCAGGCAACAGCAATGAGATTCTCATCAACTGCTGGGGCTGGGGACCGGGTTGGAGCATCCTCGTTACCGAAAATGGCGTGCCGCTCACCGTCACGCAAGTGAGTGCCAAAGACCCGCTGCACATCATTTCCTACGAGTGCCAGCGCTTGAAGCACAATGCCACCCCTACTGCCGGATTCGTGACCGATGCCCACTCGCACTTCTTCAAGGCCAAGGCTTCAAATGCCACAAACTCAATATATGTGCAAGTGAAAGATGCCTGGGGCAACGTCTACGAGCAGACTGTCACACGTCCGAAGGGCTTCGGCTACAAGATGAAATAATCAATATCCACCGGGAATAATCCCACAAGTGGGACTACATTCCTAAGCAAAAAAGATGGTGTACTGCCTATTTCACAGTACACCATCTTTTTTTGTGCTTTATCCAAGCCATTTACGCCGCGAAGCTGATTCCGTATGGCGGTCAGAATTTGTATTCATCGACAAGTCCCCAATCCTGGTCGGGCATTTCCTGCCATGAGCGTACATGGATTATTGGGAGGTCAGGGTTACTTACATCAACGAGCAGGAACAGATACCCTGTATCTCCATAGCTCGATGAGAAGTAGTCCTGCTTCACCTGCACTGCCTACACGTCACCACCCCCGGCGAAAATCCGCAACTCGGACTTTGCAAACTTTAGGTTCAAAAATTCATATTACCTCAAATAGCGGCGCAG
>CAMFSS010000241.1 GCA_945983195.1 uncultured Prevotellaceae bacterium
TTATCGTAGTTGCCGCCCAAATGAATTGATATTGTAGCTTTATTAAACTATTATATACAGAAGCAATGGCAGTAAAGAAAGAAGCCGTAACATATTCACAACTTGCTACTGAAATAAGTCGCCGTGCGTTTCGCCCAATCTATTTACTGATGGGGGAGGAGTCGTTCTATATAGATGATCTGGAACAGAAGATTGTCGCTTCGGCACTCAGTGAGGAAGAACGTGACTTTAATCTCACTATTTGCTATGGTGTAGATGTGGATACTCGCGAGGTAATCAGTATGTGCAAGCGTTATCCGGTTATGGCAGAGCGACAAGTGGTGGTGGTTCGTGAGGCTCAGAATCTCAAAGATGCTGATTTGTTCAAATTCTATGCTGAGAATCCGCTAAAAAGCACAATTCTTATCCTGTGCAACAAGAATGGAAACATGAAGGCACCTGAATTCATCAAGTTGCTCAAGAATGGTGATTCGGGTGTGGTGTTTGAGTCTGCCAAGCTGCGCGATTCCATGGTCACTAAAGTAATTGCCGATTATGCCAGCGACCGCAAGTGCAATATCGACCAAAAGGCAGCAGCCATGATGGCTGATTATGTAGGTACCGATGTGTCGCACTTGGTGAATGAGATGGATAAGCTGATAATGCTTGTAGGCACCGGTGGAAGAATAACGCCTGATCTGATAGAGCGCAACAATGGTATAAGTAAAGACTACAACAATTTTGAGCTTGAAGATGCAATAAAGTTCCGCAAGGTGGACAAGGCGTTTCGCATAATCGACTATTTCACAAAAAATCCCAAGAAGAATCCTACGGTACTCACCGTGAGCCTCATGTTTTCTTTCTTCTCAACCCTGCTGCTTGCCCACACGGCAAAAGACAAGAGTCCGCGTGGCATAATGGCACAGATTGATGCCAAGACGACGTATCGTGCAGAGAGGGTCATGGAGGGAATGAGATTCTACAATACTGCACAGTGCGTAAACATCATCAGCCATATACGCGACTTTGACCGCAAAGCCAAAGGAATGCAGAGTCGACAGAATGAATATGACCTATTGAGGGAATTGGTTGCGAAAATCCTTTATTCGTGAAATAGGTTGTGATTGATTCACCCACCTGCTCAGTGCGGTCTGACAGGTCTGAATTGTCAGACTGTGTCAGGCGGCTACTTCATTCGGAAATTGTAGCCGAGAGTAATTTGCACCGACATACCTCGTGATGCGGCAAACACGTCTTTCTTTGAGATGCCAAACATATTGCCCAATCCGAAATAGAAGCGACCTTCGAGCGTTAGCGAATGATTGCGCTTGATGAAGTATTCCATTCCAAGTCCGGCTGAGATTCCGTAGTCGAATTTGTTTTTGACCGGCATTGCAAACTGGTCGTTACTTCGGTTGACTTTAGGAAAGTCTTCAAGTCCCATAAAATTATTGATGTCGAAGTTGGCTGACGTACTCTCCGAAAGCATATATGCAAATTCAGGACCGGCATTGAAGAACCCATGGAATTTTGTGCTGCCGAAATATATGTGTGTGAGTAATGGTATTTGGATATAGGTGAGAGTACGGCTATATTCGTAGGGAGCCTCCTTGAAATCTTCATTCCACCCTCTTTGTTCCAAATTAATTTCTGCAATCACTCCAAAATGACGCTCTTCAATGTAACGGAAAGTTGCGCCGAGAATCATGCCGGTAAGCATTTTCTGGGGCACTGTCGGTGAGAAAGAAGCCATTGAGAGAGTAGTTCCTCCTTTTGCTCCCACAGTGATATTCGACTCATAGTGAGTTTGTGCCTGAAGAGTAATTACTCCAAAGGCCAGGAGAGAAAGCAGTAGGTATCTTAAATTTTTCATTTCGTGTGTGATTACGTTAAAGTAATTATCTCAGAATGCGTGAGATGCCATCAATCGACGACAAATGAACGATGTAGACAGCCTTGTTGACCATTCCGCTCCAGTTGCTGATGCGTTCAAGCCTGAAATCGGTCTGAATCCCCGTGAAACGAGAATCGCTAAACGACGGATTTTCATCAATATAGGCTTTTAGGAAGAAAAAGCCGGTGTCGTAGCCAAGCATTCCAAACTGGGGAGCTGCATAAATCATATCTTCTCCATACCAGCGGCTGAAATTGTTGCGCAGTTGCTTTGTGTCGTAGTCGTTTTCGTTGATAAAAAATCGCGAATAGAAGTAAGTGTCGATTTTTTTCAGGTTCGACTCGCATAAATTCAAATATGTGCTCCATTCAGGATAGCCGAACAGTGACAATTCGATATCGGTGCGGTTTTCCTTGATTGAAGCAAGTGCAGGAGCAATACGGAGCAGATCGTTCTTGCTGCCTGAATTGGGGATAAACAGGTATTTTCCACCCTCTTTCAAAGTTTCGCTCAGTTCATCGCTATTGAGTGATGTGGCGTAGCCATAGTCGTGAATGCGGTGAGAAGATTGCAGGCATTGCTTTATTTGAGCAACAATCTCCTTCGACTCATTTTCACTGTTGTTGAGGAAGACAATATCATATCCTTCGAATTGGGATTTTATCCAGTCGATCACCTTAATATTCATATAGGTGTTCGGAGCGTTAAGGTGGAAAATACGTGAGTTGTCGATATATTCTTCGTTTTTGGTGGAGAATGTATTGATGATGTTCACGTTGTTTTCCTTGCCGAAAGCCGCGATGAGAGAAATTTGCTCGCTATTGTCGGGAGCAAAAATCATATCCATCTGCTTCTTCGAATCCATTTCTAGCAATTTGCTGATAGCCGACAGGGAATTCTCTGTGTCGTAGGCAAAGATGTTGATTTGCTTAGATGTGCGATTCCGCAAATCGTTAACAGCGAGAAGGAAACCCTTATAGAATTCGGTGAAGAGGCGAGCCTGCTTTGTCGGATTATCAGCATTGAGCATAAATGGCAACAATAAGGCGACATTGATGGTATTATCCTGCTTCGACATGTGCACGCTTTGGTAGATCTCCTTAATTTTCATTTGGGACCTGTCTGCATTGACAAACGGAGACACCAGCACCGCCTCAGTCTGTTGCCTGCGAATGTAGATAGTTTCACCCTTTTTCAACTTATCCACATTTGGATTTGCTTCTTTCAATTCGGAAATGCTGATGCCGTTGTTTTCGGCAATGATAGCGTAAGTGTCGCCTTTCTTTACCTCATAAGGGTAGTATTTCGTTACAATTTCCTCCTTTTCTACAGGAATGGCACTATTGGGTGCAATTCTAATCACTTCGCCGGCTTTGAAATTTGATGGTGTTATGCCCGGGTTTTCGCTCATAATTTGCTCAACAGTCGTGTTATAGCGTTTGGCGGTGCTGAACAGAGTGTTTCCGGGTTGAATAGTTACAAAGATGGTGTCTTGACGTGATTTGGAGAGGTGTAACGACATTCCCGACTTAAGCGAATTGCTTTTAAGTTCAGGATTCTGTTCTATAATCTCATCGACTGACATACCGTAAGTTCTGGAAATACCGAACAGCGTTTCTCCCGGTTCAACAGTATGAGTAAACTCTGCCACCTCGGGTACAACAGCCGTCACATGCCGGTCGGCAACCGCTGTGGATTTATTGAAATCGGCCACCGGGAAGAAAAGCAACTGTTTGTCTTTAAGTCCACTCGCTGACGCAGGATTGTATTTGACAATTTCCTCCTGTGATATATGCAGCTTGTGGGATATACCATAGAGAGTTTCTTTCGACTTTACTTTGTAATAATAGTATTGTTGCCCATTTCTGGTAGTTGTGGGCAAATTGAGCTGTGCCATTGCTGCTGATGCAATCAGGCACAACGCAATTATCAATAAATGACATCTTCTATGGTTCATTGTTACAAATAGTTTCCGGTTATACAATCAGTGTGAGATTATCACAAAAGCTGCCAATTCCTAAGGGCATCAATCGCCGAGAGCTTGGCTGATGTCGGCAATTATGTCATTGACATTCTCAATACCCACCGACAGGCGGATAAGGTCGGGGGCTACGCCAGCTTCGATAAGTTGCTCGTCGGAGAGCTGGCGGTGAGTGTGGCTTGCCGGGTGAAGCACGCAGGTGCGCGCATCGGCAACGTGTGTGACAATGCAAATCATCTTCAAGCGGTCCATGAATGCGATTGCGTCTTCACGAGTGCCTTTCAAGCCAAACGCGAGAACGCCGCATGTGCCATTGGGCATGTATTTCATTGCGAGGCAATGATAGCGGTCGCCGGGAAGTCCGCTGTATTTTAACAAAAATAATATAA
>CAMFSS010000242.1 GCA_945983195.1 uncultured Prevotellaceae bacterium
GCCAACCCTCCCGCCAGCCCCGAGGCAAAGGCCGACGATACCGACTACTACGATGCCGACGGCTCGCACTCTTGCTCCCCTGCCGACAGCGTGGAGGCGCGAATCGACGTGTGGCGCTGCATGCGTGTCCTCTCCGAAACCGAGCGTACTCTGGTCACTCTTTTCTTCATTCAGGATTATACGCTGAAGAAGATTGTGGAGATTACCGGATTGCCCGAGGGCACCGTGAAGTCTTATCTCAGCCGAGCAAAGGCGAAACTCGCGCGCGTGATGAAGCGGTAGATGCAATTATCCCGACTAAATTATACGTTTTTACAAGAATAATCATTAACTTTGTCAGTGAGTTTTTTCCTGGTCGTGTGGGTCTTTTTCCTGGACAATCTCTATTTGGAGATTATGCTTGTGCGCGATGTGGTGATGCTTGCCTCACTATTTGCCACCACAGTAGCCGTAATCTGGCAGTTTATGCACTCACTCCTTTTCTCCGACTGACACCTGCCACAGAGAGGCACTATTATAGCAAGCCCCATGCAGCCGGTACCGTAGGCACTGACTGTATGGGGCGCAATTTTTAATCTCCTATCTCCCTATGTTCTATATCTTTGCGAGTGCTTGGTCGAGGTCGGCGATGATGTCGTCGATGTGCTCGGTGCCGATGCTCAGGCGTATTGTCGACTGGTAGATGCCCTGCTCGGTCAGCTCCTCGTCGCTGAGCTGCGAGTGTGTGGTGGTTGCAGGGTGTATCACAAGCGACTTCACGTCGGCAACGTTGGCGAGCAGCGAGAATATCTGCAAGCTGTCGATCACGGCAAATGCCTCTTTCTGTCCTCCCTTGATTTCAAATGTGAATATCGAGCCGGCTCCATTGGGGAAGTAACGCTGGTATAGCTCATGGTCGGGGTGCGACGGAAGCGACGGATGGTTCACTTTTGCCACCTTCGGGTGCTTCGACAGGTAGTCAACCACCTTCAGCGCATTCTCCACATGTCGCTCTATGCGCAGCGACAGCGTTTCCACTCCCTGAAGCAGCAGGAAGGCGTTGAATGGGCTGAGTGTTGCGCCTTTGTCGCGAAGCAGTATGGCGCGTATGCGCGTCACGTAGGCGGCTGCTCCCACTGCATCGGCAAACACTATGCCGTGATACGATGCGTCGGGCTCGCTGAGTTGCGGGAACTTGCCGCTCGCTTTCCAGTCGAATTTGCCGCCGTCGACAATCACGCCGCCGAGAGTTGTTCCGTGTCCTCCCAGGAATTTCGTTGCCGAGTGCACCACTATGTCGGCTCCGTGTTCAATCGGGCGAATGAGATAGGGCGTGGCGAATGTGTTGTCGATGATTAGCGGAATTTTGTGGCTGTGGGCGATTGCAGCCACTGCATCTATGTCAATAAGGTTGCTGTTGGGGTTGCCGAAGGTCTCTATGAATACGGCTTTTGTATTCACTTGTATGGCATCTTCAAAGTTCTGCAAGTTGGTGGGGTCAACAAATGTGCTCTCCACGCCGCTTGCCTTCAGTGTGTGGGCAATCAGGTTGTAGCTGCCGCCGTAGATGTTGTTTGCAGCCACAATGTGGTCGCCTGAGCGGGTGATGTTTTCAATTGCGTAGGTCACGGCTGCGGCACCGCTTGCCACTGCAAGGGCTGCAACGCCGCCTTCGAGTGCTGCAATGCGCTGCTCCAGCACGCCCTGGGTCGAGTTGGTGAGGCGGCCGTAGATGTTGCCTGCGTCGCGCAGCCCGAAGCGGTCGGCTGCGTGCTGCGAGTTGTGGAACACGTATGAAGTGGTCTGGTATATTGGCACTGCGCGTGAATCGGTTGCCGGGTCGGCTTGTTCCTGTCCTACGTGGAGTTGGAGAGTCTCAAAGTGTAGTTTGTTGTTGCTCATATTCTTGTAGTTTTTTTGTTATTAATCAGTTTTGCATTTATTTTTCCTCTGTTTTTGTCGTTTGTTGGAAAAATTTTCATTGCAAAGTTATATTCAAAAGAAAATTTACGCAACACTTTCTTCAAACTTGGAAAACTACACTATACATTGGCGATATAGAAGAAAAATAGTCCAATTTGCGAGCCTGTTTACCCCTTATAGCCGAAAAAATATCTCCCACCTGTGCATGGAGGGAGATATTCTTCTTCATTGCGCGCCTGTTGCGCAATGTGGTGCTGTCGTTGCATTCGCGGTTGGCAGTGGCGTGCTATTTCCAGCCCGTGATTTTGCGCACGAAGGGAATCAGCTCATTTGCCATTTTCTGGTGCTGAGCTTTCGATGGGTGGTAGTCGGCACCGTAGCCGAGCGATCCTGTCTGCGTCGAGAAGTCGAAGCGGTAAATGTCTTTCAGTCCGGCTGCTGTGAGGTTGCGGTATGCACCGTCTACGGCTGCAACGTGCACTTTGCTTGCCTCACCATTGAGCATCGGCCCGGTAATCATCACTATTTTCGATTTTGGGTGGATTTTCCGCAGATAGGCGACGAATTTCTCGTAGTTGGCTTGGTAGAGTTCGGCTTTATAGCCCGGTGTGCTGAAGTCGTTGGTGCCCAGGGCTATGCAAATCACATCGGCTTCGTAGCTTGAGTGGTCCCATAGCTGGGAGTCGTCGTAGAGCGATGTGTAGTTATACCAGTGCGGCATGATGTCCTTGTCGCCGTCGGGCTTGCCGTCGTAGTTGCGATACATGCCTATGCCCGAGCGTGCCACCACATGGTGCTGCGCATTGAGCGCACGCGAGGTGGCTACGGCGTAGGTGTAGTAGTGGTTGGAGTTGGCGTCTGAGAAGTGCTCGTCGCCGTTGGCGGCTTCCGAGCCATAGCCGCAGGTGATGGAGTTGCCTATGTATTCCATGCGCCGCTGCGGCGTTTGCGGTGCTTTGAGCAGCCGTGCGCCGTCGTCGAGGAGGAAGCCCCTGAACTCCGGGCGGTCGTTGTAGCCCTCATACACCAGCATCACTTCCACTGTGTGGCGGTTGCCCTTCAGCCCCTTGGCAATGGTGATGATTGAGTCGCTTTTCGAGAAGAATATCTTCCGTGCAGGAGTGTTGTCTACGGCAACCATGAAGTAGCCGCTGCCGGGCTTCGCTGCCATGGCAATCTCCGAGCCGCTGAAGTTGGCTTTGATTGATGTACCGGGGTACACCATCAGCGGCGATTCGGGGTTGGTGAAGTTCACTCGTCCGGTGTACACTATGCCCTTGTCGGCAGGGCTTATGCGCGTGGTGGCAAGGGCTGCCGTCATTGAGGCGGCAAGCATCACGGCGGCAATTGTAAGGAATTTCTTTGTCATTTTGTATGTAAGTTTTTGTTTGTCGGTATTAATAGTGGAAGCTGCTGCCGCCAAGAAATTCGCGCAGCAGGCTCGTGCTTGGCACATCTTTCTCGCACAGCGGCATGAAGAAGCCCAGCAGGGCAAGCAGGCGGAACGCTTCGGCATATTCCGGCGAGCTGTGGGGCACACTGCGCAGCAGCGGCTCGGCATAGTTCTTCATCACGGCAAGCTCAAAGAGCAGCGATGAATTGAAGGTGGCGTCGGCATTCTCCTGGTAGGGGAAAATCCACTTGTCCTCGCCACGGCGCACACTCTGCCAGCGTGCTATCGTCTGCTGTGCGCTCACGCCGCGATACTTGTGGTCGCGGATTATGCGGCGAAGCAGTCGGTTGTCGGTGGTGGGCACCCAGTTGTGGTCGTCGATAGATATTGTGGTGAGTGCCGACACATACACGCGGAATTTCTGCTCCTCGGGTATGCTTTTCGTCAGCTCGGGATTCAGCCCGTGAATGCCCTCTATGAGCAGTATGTTGTTCGGTCCTAATTGCAGAGTGTTCCCCTTGTACACTCGCCGTCCCGTGGGGAAGTCGTAGGTGGGCATTGCCACCTCCTCGCCGGCAATGAGGCGGTTGAGGTCGGTGTTGAATTGCTTCAGGTCGAGTGCATATAGCGATTCATAGTCGTATTCTCCGTCGGCCTCCTTCGGAGTGTCTTCGCGGTTCACGAAGTAGTCGTCGAGCGAAATCTTTTTCGGTACGATGAAGTTGGTGAGCAGTTGTATGCTCAGTCGTAGTGCCGAAGTCGTCTTGCCGCTCGACGAAGGGCCTGCTATGAGCACCACGCGTGCGCCACCCTGGCGGTAACGCTCGGTTATCTGTTCGGCTATCCGCGCAAAACGCTGGTTGTGCACCGCTTCAGCCACATTTATCAGAATCGAGGCATTGTCGTCGGCTTTGGCTCGGTTGAGGTCGGCCACGA
>CAMFSS010000243.1 GCA_945983195.1 uncultured Prevotellaceae bacterium
TAATTATTAACTATTTAAATGAGCGAAGAATTAAAAAATTCTCCAATCGCAGACTTCGATTGGGAAGCCTACGAAAAAGGTGAAACTCAAAGAGAGAAATCTTTTGAGGAATTGGAAAAGACCTATGACGAGTCTTTGAACACTATTAAGGACAAAGATGTAACCGAAGGTACCGTTATCGCACTCAACAAGCGTGAGGTAGTGGTTAACATTGGCTACAAGTCTGACGGTATTATTCCTTTTAGCGAATTCCGCTACAATCCCGACCTCAAGGTTGGCGACACTGTAGAGGTATTCATCGAGAACCAGGAAGACAAGAAGGGACAGCTTATCCTTTCGCACAAGAAGGCTCGCGCAGCCAAGAGCTGGGACCGTGTCAATGAGGCTCTCGAAAATGACGAAATCATTAAGGGCTACATCAAGTGCCGCACCAAGGGTGGTATGATTGTCGATGTATTCGGCATCGAGGCATTCCTCCCTGGTTCGCAGATTGACGTTAAGCCTATCCGCGATTACGATGTATTCGTGGGCAAGACCATGGAATTCAAGGTCGTTAAAATCAACCAAGAGTTTAAGAACGTTGTTGTTTCGCACAAGGCTCTTATTGAGGCTGAGCTCGAACAGCAGAAGAAAGACATCATCGCCAAGCTTGAGAAAGGCCAGGTGCTCGAGGGTACTGTCAAGAACATCACTTCTTACGGTGTATTCATCGACCTTGGTGGCGTAGATGGTCTTATCCATATCACCGACCTCTCTTGGGGTCGCGTAAATCATCCGGAAGAGGTGGTTTCTCTCGACCAGAAGTTGAACGTCGTTATCCTCGACTTCGACGACGAGAAGAAGCGCATTGCTCTCGGCTTGAAGCAGCTCCAACCGCACCCATGGGACGCTCTCGACGCAAACCTCAAGGTGGGCGACAGAGTGAAAGGAAAAGTTGTGGTTATGGCCGACTACGGTGCATTCATCGAGATTGCTCCGGGCGTAGAGGGTCTTATCCACGTCAGCGAAATGTCATGGTCACAGCACCTCCGTTCTGCTCAGGACTTCATGAAGGTGGGCGACGAAGTAGAAGCTGTTATCCTTACTCTCGACCGCGAGGAGCGCAAGATGTCGCTCGGCATCAAGCAGCTTAAGCAGGATCCTTGGGAGAACATCGAGGAGAAGTATGCCGTTGGTTCTAAGCACACTGCAAAGGTGCGCAACTTCACCAACTTCGGTGTATTCGTTGAGCTTGAGGAAGGCGTTGACGGTCTTATCCACATCAGCGCCCTCTCTTGGACAAAGAAAATCAAGCATCCGTCGGAGTTCACTCAGATTGGTGCCGATATCGACGTTCAGGTTCTTGAAATCGACAAGGACAACCGCCGCTTGAGCCTCGGTCACAAGCAGCTTGAGGAGAATCCTTGGGACGTATTTGAGACTGTATTCACCGTTGGCAGCATTCACGAGGGTACTATCATCGAGATGCTCGACAAGGGTGCAGTTGTTGCCCTCCCCTATGGCGTTGAAGGTTTCGCTACTCCGAAGCACCTCGTAAAAGAGGACGGCTCACAGGCTAAGCAGGACGAGAAGCTCAACTTCAAGGTTATCGAGTTCAACAAGGACGCTAAGCGCATCATCCTTTCGCACAGCCGCATCTTCGAAGATGAGGCTAAGGCTGAGGCTAAGAAGAGCGCAAAGAAGGCTGCTAAGGCAAGCAGCAACGACGAGGCTCCTGTTATCAACAACACAATCGAGAAGACTACTCTCGGCGACCTCGAAGAGCTTGCTGCTCTCAAGGAGAAGCTTTCAAAGAAATAATCCGACTTTGAAATCAATCTACAATAAAGGCGGGATTCCGATTATGCGAATCCCGCCTTTCCTTTATTTTGCACACAACAGCCAAACTTTTTTATTAGAGTTATGACGATAACCGCTTCCATTTATTCACTCTGGAAACACACCTACTGGAAATCTCAATGATAAGTGCTCTAAAGTATTGGACTTAGAAGTCTGACAAGCGACTCCTTATATCGCTCTATGGCAGGGCGATGCCGCCAAGCAGTTGGGTTGATACGCGTGCAGTCATCAAGATCACGCATGAAAATATCCGTCATACGGCTATTAAAGTCACGACTATAGATGAATGCATTGCACTCAAAATTGTGCTCAAAACTGCGCGAATCAAAGTTTGTCGACCCTGTCGAACTGAATTCATCGTCAACTATCACCGTCTTTGCGTGCAGCATTCCCTTGTCGTAAAGGTAAATTTTTATCCCGGCTCGCAGACATTCCCCCACATAGGAATAGGATGCTCTGCGCAGCATCGCCGAGTCGCAGCGGCGCGGAATCATCACCCGAACATCGACTTTTGCAAGCGCAGCAGCCTGAAGTGCCTTTAGCAGGCTTTCCGTCGGCAGAAAATATGGTGTCTGTATGTAGATGCGCTTGCGGGCATTTGATATTGCCTTCAGAAACAGCAATGCTATGTTGCTCCACGGGCGATTCGGTCCGCTTGTCATGAGCTGAATGCCGGCATCGGCATTGTCATCTACTTCATAGCGCTTCGTTCGCTCCTCCAGCAGTTGCTCTGTGGTAAAATTCCAATCAATGGCAAATGAATACTGCATGGCACTGACAGCCGGACCTGTAATGCGCAAGTGCGTATCGCGCCAGCAGCCGAATTTCACGCCTTCAATATAGCGGTCGGCGATGTTCATTCCACCGATATATCCTATTTCACCGTCAATCACAGTAATCTTGCGGTGATTGCGCCAGTTAATCCGAGTGGCAAACTGCGGGAAGGTGACTCTGAGAAATGGCTGCACCTCCACCCCACTCTCTTTCATGTCGCGAATGAATGTCCGTTTCAGTGGGAATGAACCTACATGGTCGTAAATCACCCTCACTTTCACTCCTTGACGAGCCTTTGCCACAAGCAGTTCCTTGATTTCGTGTCCTAATCTGTCGTCCTCAAATATATAGTATTGTAGGTGTATGTAGTGCCGGGCATTGATTATGTCCTTTTTAAGCACTTCAAATTTCTCTTTTCCATCGGTGAAAATCGAGATCTTGTTACCGGGGAAAAATGTTGCACCCGTCAGTGAGCGAGCAAGACGTATCTGCTGGCGGCTTGCATCCGACAAATTGAGCGACGGCTCCTCTATTAGCCTGAAATGCTCGCGATTACGCAATCTGAGCTTCTTCTTCCGCGATATGAGATGCTTGTTTTTGAGGTTACGACCAAAGAATGCGTAAAGCACCATGCCCACCACAGGCAGAAAAAGCATTGCAGTGACCCATGCCAATGACTTCACCGGATTGCGGTTTTCCGATATGACAACGGCTATAATACTTAGCACAGTCACCAAATAGGCAACTATGACAATCGTATAAAACCATTCCGATGTTGTCAAAAACAAAGTTATAAGGTTCATGTATGGGTCAATTTATTTTTATTTAGCTAAATTACTAATAATTCCATAGATTAGCACCCATCAACTGTGAAATATTCTTAACCGGGCAAAATCAGTACTTGCTGCACCCCACATTGCACCAACGTAGCTGCTCCATAAAGTAGTAGGTGAATTGTCGAAAAAAATAACGTCATTGCAAATAATTCCTTCCACATTGTTTTGTCGATACACGCCTTTATCGTAACTTTACGTTGATTTAATAAAAATCTTAGGCGACAATCAATATTGTATGCACATTTTCATCTTTTCATATATGGCAAAACAAAATTACACACCAAATCCTATCGACACATCTTCAGTTGTCCTGCCCGAGGAGTTGGCTCCTCTTGCCGAGGAATTGGCAAAAAACGTTCACGAAGTGTGGGCTAAGACGCGTATCGAACAGGGCTGGACCTATGGCGACACACGCGATGACCTCCGCAAGCAGCACCCTTGCATAGTTCCCTACGACGAGCTGTCGGAAGGAGAAAAAGAATTCGACCGCAATACGTCGCAAGAAACGCTGCGCCTCATCATTAAGCTCGGATTCAAAATCACAAAAGGCTGAAACACCTTTTCATCACACCACTGAAAAAAGTGCCGAAAGCAAGCTTTGGCAATTGCTCGCTTTCAGCACTTTTATCACTTGAGATCAATTTTCTCACATTACTCACACGTTCGTTTGCTGACTTAGCAATTTCGCCAGTCTGCCCACATCTGGTATGGTTCTGATAAAGGCTATGTCATAATCTTTTGTGTCCTTGTCGAGCATGTGGAATGGGCAAATGCAG
>CAMFSS010000244.1 GCA_945983195.1 uncultured Prevotellaceae bacterium
GTATAGATTCCCACCTCGCTACAGCCGATGAGTGCGACAAATGCTGCCTCAATCTCCCCTATCGTGGCGGCAAGGCGATAGTGTGTGGCACCGGCGGCATCGGAATCTGAAGACCGACCGGCTTCGAAGAGGGAGGGTTCGGCCGGAGCATCGGAGGGGGAGCCGGGGGTGGCTTCGTGCCGGTCCTCAATCACAGAAAAGAGTCCGCCTAAAGTCATTTCGGGCGTTTTTGCGGGATTTTCGAGTGCCGGGTGGGTGACTGGTGCGGCTGCGTGGTTTTGAGGCGATTTTGGGGCGTTTTCGGGGGCGGCAGTGTCGGTGCCGAATATGCGGCGCGTGAGTGTACGGAACTCAAGGCGGTCGAGCACTGCCATAAGGCGGTCGCGGTCGATTGGCTTGCGCTCCATCGCAGCCTCGTCAAGCTCGACGGGCACATCGGTGGCGATTGTGGCGAGGAACTTGGAGAAGCGTATCTGCCCGGCATTGTCGGCCACTTTCTTGCCTATTGCGCCCTTTATCTCGGCTGCGTGCTCAATGAGGTTTTCGACCGTATGATACTGCTTGAGGAGCTTTATGGCGGTCTTTTCGCCTACGCCGGGGCAACCGGGGATATTGTCGACCTTGTCGCCCATAAGGGCAAGTATGTCGATCACCTGCAATGGCGAATCAATCTCATATTTGGCGCATATATCCTCCACTCCGCGCACCTCAAACTCGCCGCCGCGCCAACCAGGTCGGAAGATTTTCACGTCGGGGGTGACGAGCTGTCCGTAATCCTTGTCGGGGGTCATCATGTAGGTGGTGAAGCCGTGCTGCTGCGCCTTGTGTGCGAGAGTGCCAATGACATCGTCGGCCTCATATCCGGGCACTTCAATGACGGGGATGCGGAAGCCGTGCAGGATTTCCTTGATGTAGGGCACGGCAGTCTTTATGTCTTCGGGGGTTGCCTCGCGCTCAGCCTTGTAGCCCTCATACGCCTCGTGGCGGAATGTGGGTCCGGGAGGGTCGAAGCATACGGCTATGTGGGTAGGATTCTCCTTCTTGAGCACTTCGAGCAGGGTGTTGAGGAAGCCGAATGCCGCCGAGGTGTTGAGACCGGTGGAGGTGACACGTGGCGAATTGATTAGCGCGTAGTAGGCGCGAAATATTAGCGCGTAGGCATCGAGCAGAAATAGTTTCTTTTCCATTGTGGTGGTGGGTTTCGACGAAGCGGCCCTGTCGGGGGCTGCTTGCGTGGTTATTCTTTGCACAAAAGTAGTGAAAAAGCGCGAAACTGCCAATTTTCATCAGTGAGTAATGATTTTTAGGAAATATCAAGTGGCGTGGGCTTGTTTTTTGCCCACCACTGATTGTAACTTTACGGCAATGAACTGCGAATGGAGGAAATATGCCCTTAAACATGGAGCACCAAAAGCATCGGATAAAAAAATTTCGTAAATTTGCAGTTATAATGGGATTATTGGCTTCAGTGGTCAATAATTGCCGGTAGGAACTGAATATTTCACACGAAAAACATTAAATAGCGAAGATAATATGGCAACAAGCGCACAACAAAAGCAGGAACTTTTCAAAGCCATTTGGGCTACGGCTGAAGACCTACGCA
The DNA here is from genome assembly GCA_945983195.1 of uncultured Prevotellaceae bacterium. Lineage (GTDB taxonomy): Bacteria > Bacteroidota > Bacteroidia > Bacteroidales > Muribaculaceae > CALZFJ01. Next base: position 1,604 of record CAMFSS010000244.1, read on the forward strand.
ACTCGGTAGACGGCTGGGATTTCAAGAGTTATGTTCTCGGCATACTTTTCTACCGCTTTATCTCTGAAAACATCACCAATTACATAAACCGCCTTCAGGCAGAAGCCGGAGTAGAAGGCTTCGACTATGCTGACTTCGCCGATGAAGAGGCAGAAGCTGCCCGCAGTCAGCTTGTGCACGAGAAAGGATTTTTCATTCTTCCGTCGCAACTTTTCTGCAATGTACGCAAACGAGCAAAAACTGATGCCAACCTGAATGTAACGCTCGACAACGTGTTTAAGAACATCGAGGCTTCAGCTATCGGCACTGAGAGTGAAAGCGACCTCAAGGGCTTGTTTGCCGACATCGACGTGAACTCGAACAAACTCGGTGGCAGTGTGGATAAGCGCAACGAGCAACTCACCAAAATTCTCAACAACATTGGCAACATTGACCTCAAGGGTGACTACCAAGACAACCAAATTGACATCTTCGGCGATGCCTACGAGTTTCTGATGACGATGTATGCCTCAAATGCAGGCAAATCAGGCGGAGAGTTTTTCACTCCGCAGGAGGTGTCGGAACTGCTTGCACGCATCGTGAGCCACGGTCGCGAATATGTGAACAAGGTGTATGACCCTGCGTGCGGCTCGGGTTCGCTGCTGCTGAAGTTTGCCAAGATTCTCGGCAAGAACAATGTGAAGAAAGGTTTCTTCGGGCAAGAGTTGAATATCACCACCTACAACCTTTGCCGCATCAATATGTTCCTGCACGACATCAACTATGCCGACTTCGACATTCGCAATGGCGACACGCTGCTCGAACCGTATCACTGGGACGAAGAGCCTTTTGATGCAATAGTGTCGAATCCTCCATACTCCACCAAATGGGTAGGCTCCGACGATGCCACGCTTATCAACGATGCTCGTTTTGCTCCTGCCGGTGTGCTTGCACCAAAGAGCAAGAGCGACTTGGCTTTCACCATGCACATGCTGTCGTGGCTATCTACTGAGGGCACCGCTGCCATCGTGGAATTCCCGGGGGTGCTTTATCGTGGTGGTGCAGAACAGAAAATCCGCAAATACCTTATCGACAACAACTATGTGGATACGGTGATTCAGTTGCCTGCAAACCTCTTCTTCGGGGTGTCGATTGCCACTTGCATCATCGTGCTGAAAAAGTCGAAAAAGGAGAACAAAACGCTCTTTATCGATGCTTCAAGCCATTTTGTTCATGAGGGCAACAAGAACAAACTTTCGCCCGAAAACATTGAGGCGATAGTGGCTGAATATGCCGACCGAAAGGAAGTGAAGCATTTCTCGGCTCTTGTTCACAACTCGCAAATCGCCGAAAATGGCTACAACCTCTCTGTGAGCAGTTATGTGGAAGCTGAGGACACTCGCCCTGAAATCGACATTCGCGAACTCAACGAGCGTATTCGCCAAATCGTGTCTCACGAGAACGAACTCCGCGCCGAGATAGACAAAATCATCGCCGAACTTGAAGAAGAAACAGCACTATGAGCAAACTGCAAGAATTAATCGACCGACTTTGCCCCAATGGGGTGGAATTTAAGCCACTGGGAGAGATTTTTGAAATGCGAAATGGTTATACACCTTCCAAAAATCAACTTGAATTTTGGGAAGGTGGAACTATTCCGTGGTTTAGAATGGAAGATATACGCGAAAATGGCAGAATCCTTTCAGATTCAATTCAGCATATCACCCCTGCAGCAATCAAAGGAAAAGGTCTTTTTGAAGCAAACACTTTCATTCTTGCCACAACAGCTACTATTGGCGAGCACGCGCTGATAATTGCTGATTCGCTTGCGAATCAGCAATTTACGAACTTAAAAGTTCGCAAATCGCTGGCAAACATTCTGAATACAAAATTTATTTTCTACTATATGTTTATCGTAGATGAATTCTGCAAAAACAACACAAATGTATCAGGATTTGCATCAGTGGATATGGATAAATTAAAGCGAATGCCATTTCCTATTCCGCCACTTGAGGTGCAGGAGGAGATTGTGCGGATTCTCGACCGGTTCTCTGAGTACGCAGCGGAGCTGCAAGCGGAGCTGCAAGCGTAGCTGCAAGCAAGAAAACAACAATATGAATATTATCGCAATCTTTTACTCACCTTCAATCCCTCCGCCTACGGCTACGGGACCGATGATGAGCAAAAGGATTGCGTAATTGCCCCCCCGATAACGTCTTACAAGATTCAGTGGAAGAAAATGGGTGAGATTTGTAAAAATATATGCTCAGGTGGCACACCTTTAACCTCAAATAAATCTTATTACGATGGGAAAATTCCATGGATGAGGACTCAAGAGGTTGATTGGAGAGATGTCTATGACACTGAAATTAAGATAAGTGAGGAAGCAGTAAAGAATTCCTCAGCTAAATTAATTCCAGCTAACTGCGTTATTGTAGCAATGTATGGAGCCACTGCTGCAAAAGTTTGCATTAACAAAATCCCGCTAACAACTAATCAAGCTTGCTGCAATTTAGAAATTGATAGCGACCAAGCACATTATAAATATGTTAATTATTGGCTTTCCAATTCATATGAGGTATTAACGGCAATGGGTCAGGGAAGCCAAAATAATATTAATACTCAGAAAATTATAAATAT
>CAMFSS010000245.1 GCA_945983195.1 uncultured Prevotellaceae bacterium
CCACTTTACATTTCCGGCATTTTTGCCACTTTTGTAAAGTGGAACACGTTACCAGGCTAAGGCTTCAGGATTGAGCAGAAAATCGAATAGGCTGATTGTGAGGATTCCTTGCTCGTTGCGCTTGGGCTTGATGTAGTCTTTCACAATTATGATTTTCTTGAATGAGTCATAAATATTGAGCAACGACTGCGACTCCTGCCTCTCTTTTGCATCGGTGGGCATAATGAATGCCGACTGTATATAGTAGCGTTCACTGCCTTGATTTGCCACAAAATCAACCTCATATTGTTTTCTTACCATCTTTCCCTCAGCATTAGGCGCACGGTGTTCTACTACGCCGACATCGACGCTATACCCACGGGTACGCAGTTCGTTAAAGATAATATTTTCCATAATGTGGTTTTCCTCCTGCTGCCTGAATCCAAGAATGGCATTACGTAGCCCAAGGTCGGAAAAGTATTGTTTTGCAAGGGAGTTGATATACTTGCGCCCCTTTATGTTGTAGCGAATGGCACGTTCGGTGATAAAAGCGTCTTGAAGATAGCCGAGATATTTGCTAATGGTGGGTTGTGAGATTAAAATGTTTTTCACCGACTTGAATGTGTCGGCTATTTTTCGTGGATTTGTTGGCGACCCGATAGAAGATGCTATCACATTGAGCAGCTCGATGAATTCATCGCTATGCTTAATATGATGACGCTCAACAATGTCGGCGATATAGACGGTCTGTGCAAGGTTATAGAGATAGTCGGCCTTCTTCTTGTCGGAGTCGAGCATCAGCACATGTGGAAGTCCGCCGAATGTGTAGTAATCAACCCATGCATCAATGGGGTGTCGTGTGTCGACCGACATAAATTCGGGAAACGAGAGTCGATAGACCTGTATCTGGTCACCTCGACCACGGAACTCTGTCACTACATCAGATGATAGAAACCGGGAGTTGCTTCCGGTGACGTAGATGTCAAGATTCTCTCTGCGCAACAATCCATTGAGCACCGGCACGAAGTCGTGTAGCAACTGCACCTCATCGAGGAGGAGGTAATACTGAGTGGCATCATCGGTGATACGACTTTTCAAGTGCTCCATAAACCGGGCAGGATCGCACAATTCACGCGAATCCCAATCATCGAAAGCTATCCTGATGATGTGGTTGTCGGGGACATTGCTTCCTATGAGGTACTTATAGAATAGATTAAACAGCAGAAATGATTTTCCACACCGACGTATGCCAGTGATTATTTTAATCAAGCCATTGCCTTTGCCTGATATGAGTTGGCTAAGATAGCGGTCGCGATTTATTATCATAGAGGGTTGTATTTTACATTTTGGCATTTTTATAAAGTGCAAAGATAGTGCAAATCGAATGCAGAAGCAGCCAAGCTTGCTTGAGCTGTTATGCTGAGATGCAGCCTATCTTATGCAAAGATAGCAAATATCCCTAAAATTGCAAATTCTATTTTACATTTCCGGCATTTTTGCCACTTTTGTAAAATAAGACTGCACAAAAATATGCGATTTGTGCAAAAATACCACCTTTCTATTTTACATTTTTGGCATTTTTGCCACTTTTGTAAAGTGGAGAGGGTTTGTGGGATTAGTCATATTAGACTTATTAGTCTTATTGTGTGAGGTGGGGGCTGCATGGCCAATGAGGTTATTTTTAGTGGGAATTGGTGTGGCGTATTGATATAATCACTATATTTGCAACGTGAAACGGTGCCTGCGATGAGGCTCCAACTATAAAGAACAGATATTTAACCAATTTCAGAAAAACAGAACAAAGAAATGTCAACTTACACGGCTGAAGACAAGCGAAAAGTCACCACCCATCGCCTGGTGGAGATGAAACAGCGTGGCGAGAAAATATCAATGCTCACTGCCTACGACTACTCAATGGCGAAACTTATTGATGAGGCGGGAATAGATGTGATTCTCGTGGGCGACTCGGCATCGAATGTGATGGCGGGCAACATGACTACCCTCCCTATCACCCTCGACCAGATGATTTATCACGGAAAATCGGTGGTGAAGGGCGTGAAGCGTGCCCTCGTGGTGGTGGATATGCCTTTCGGAACCTATCAGGGCAACCCCATTCACGCTCTTGAGAGCGCAATTAGAATAATGAAGGAAACGCACGCCGACTGCGTGAAGCTCGAGGGAGGCGCCGAGATTCGTGAGTCGATTGAGAAAATCCTCTCGGCCGGAATCCCCGTGGTAGGACACCTTGGACTCACTCCGCAATCGATCAACAAATTCGGAACCTACGCAGTGCGCGCCAAAGAGGAGACTGAAGCCAACAAGCTCATAAGCGATGCCAAGTTGCAGCAAGAGATTGTCTGCTCGGCTCTTGTGCTCGAAATGATTCCTGCTGCGCTGGAAGCACGCGTGGCAGGCGAGCTGGTCATTCCGGTGATTGGAATAGGTGCCGGTGGCGGTGTCGACGGCCAGGTGCTGGTGATGCACGATATGCTTGGCATCAACATGGGTTTCCGCCCGAAGTTCCTGCGACACTATGCCGAGATTGGCAACACCATCATCGACGCTGTGGGCAACTACATCAATGATGTGAAGAGCGGAGACTTCCCCAACGAGAACGAGCAATACTAAATTGACCGACAGGAGGTGACACCACCCTGCGTCACCTCCTTGTCTATTTTGAGAATGAATTAGCTGACGCAGATGAACAAAACTGTAATGAGAAAATTTGATTGTAGCGCAGTGCGCGGATTGGCTGCGGTGCTGGTGATTCTGATGATGGCGTTCACTTCGTGCCACGTGGCAGAGCCGCCTATCGACTACCCCGACGACCCATATAGGACCGGGCTTATCGGTGTGTGGGATTTCGCATTCGATGAGATTGGCCCGATTACCAATCCTCGCGACATCGACTCATTCCAGTTCGACCCCGACGGTACGGGCTTTTATGCCTATGAGGACGAATACGGACAATGGATCAACATGCCTTTCCGCTGGCGTTCGTTCTATGGCGACTTTCTTGAAATTTTCTATCTCACGGGTGAGTACAAGTCGACCAACTACTATTTCTATAATGGCTACTTGTGCTTCGGCGACCAATACAGCTATGCCGGATATGCTTTGCGCTACTGATTCGAGCAAAAAATGCTGAAAATTGCCAAAAAGGGTTGGCAAAATGTTTTGCAATAGTAACGCCCGATGCTTAAATTAATGGGTATGTCGGCGACAAATCATTAAAAAATTAATTTTCCAAAATAATTTTCGAAAAATTTTTTCTTTTTGACGCCTGATTCCCGGCGAAAAAAGAGCAAACAATCACCTAAAACGTAATCAATTGAATATCAGACTATTATAAATAGAAATAAGCGATTATGGGCAAAATCTGCTAATTTTAGGAAGTTAATTTTCAGGAATTTATGAGGACAAAATTGCCGATTTACAAAAATTATGAATTGTTTAGATAAATTGAGTTTTTTATTTGAATAATTGTATATACCTTTGTATCGGAAAAAGAAAGGAACAAAACTGAGATCAAACAACAACAAACAACAAAAATATATACTTGAATTTTGGTTATGAGGGGGGTGTGCTTTTGTGAAAAAGCGCACTTTTCAATTTTATATACCTCCCTGCCCTCTTTCACCTCATGCCAAGGGTTGAGCCTATTGCAGATGAGAGCTTGGAGCCTAAATTTCACAAATTGCTGCATTTTTGAAAAAAAAACTCCGAAAGGAGTGAGTTTCTCCGATTTTATTGCTATATTTGCCATGTCTCGTGTAAGAGCTTTTCTTGCAGCATTAAGATAAGTGAAGTTTCTGGCATGGAAAACTCTGAGCGACCCTGCGTTGCTCCGGCTCTTAAAAGAGTAGGTTGATAACTAAATTGTAGCAGAAATTAGTTGATCATACATACACTCAAAAATATAATATCTTATGAAAGTTAAAGCATTATTTTTAACGGCCTTTGCGGCACTATCCATCTCACAAGCCTCGGCAGAGGTGGAAATTCTCTATCACATGCAAGAAGGAAACTATGTTACCTACACAGTAATTGAGCGCTCAAAGAAGCTCTTCATTCTCGATGATGACGATAACACCAAATTCGAGATCAAGAATTACAAGAAATCGGGGAACGTGGAAACTTTTACCATCGAGTGCAGTGACAACTCCCTCAATGAAAAGAGTACGGCCAATATAACAATTACGCTGGATGCGAATGGCCATACCTCCAA
>CAMFSS010000246.1 GCA_945983195.1 uncultured Prevotellaceae bacterium
TTGCCTCTGAGAGCGCACCAACTGCATAATCCTTGATATAGTTCTGAACGAATGGCACATAAAGCAATGCCGGCGACAACACGACCAATAGCAAAAGCCCCGTTGCCACTCGTATGCTCCATCGAAATATGTCATTAGCTCGCTTCATCTGTTTTGTAGTGGTGTGACGACCTGTGCCTGTGGCGCAAGAGATAATGGCGGAATTGCTTCATAAAATAATACTTTACAAAAGCAAAAGCTGCTAAAGCGCCCAGCACATTGGCTGCAAAGTCAAATGCGTCCATCGACCGTTTTGCGGTGAAGCCCTGAGCTATCTCAAGTAGTCCGCTCAGCACTATTGCACTGGCTATAACTGCCGCCTCGCCATTCAACTTGGTGTGGTGCGGTAGCCTGAACTTGGCATAGTCTAAATAATAAACACATCCCACGCAAAAATACATTACAAAGTGGAAAAATTTGTCGGCATGCTCGAACAGCATAATATCAGTATCACCAAGAGGATTGGAACTTAGCGACAAATACATCACCACCAGTGTGATTATCCCCGAAGCCACTCCGGCTGGCAAGTTTTTAATGAAGCGTCTCATTGTTAAGCAATTTTTTAATATTTGGCATTTTTGTATGTCAGTACTTTTTCGTTTTGTTGGTTTACGTTGCTACAAAAGTAATAATTAAATTGCAAGTCACAAAATTTTGGCAAGTAATTAGTCGTTTACATAAAAAGTTTGTAAATTTGCAACCAAAATATGCAATTTTGCGATAAATATTATAGTAAAATAAAGAAAAAACGCATAAAATGAAACACAACGAAGCCGGTTTCGGTTCAAAAATAGGAGTAATTGCCGCCACTGTTGGCTCAGCTGTCGGACTTGGTAACATCTGGCGATTTCCGAGCGTTGTTCAAAGCAACGGCGGCTCGGCTTTTCTGCTTGTATATCTTGGGTGCGTAATGCTCCTTGGCATCCCTGTGATGCTTGCCGAGTTCTCACTGGGCCGTGCAGGACATTCCGATGCAGTGGGTGTGATGAAGAATCTCACACCGGGCAAAAAGTGGTGGATACTTGGAGTGTTTGGTCTTTTGTCGTCTTACCTCATTCTTCCGTTCTATATGGTTGTGGGGGGGGGGGGAACGGTAGCGCGCTTGCAGTCATTCAGAGGTTGAGTGTTTGTTGGATTAAGTTTCGTTGCCAATGGAGCCGGGACTGGCGAAGTCTTCTCCGCGCGCCTGAATGAGCTTATATCTTCTCCTTCAACGCCGATAATTTGGACGTATGTAATGATTATTCTCAATCTCGTCATTCTTCTACGCGGCGTAAAGAAAGGAATCGAGCGGCTCTCCAATGTGCTGATGCCTATGCTGTTTGTGCTCCTGCTTGTGTTCTGCGGCATTTCGCTGTCGCTGCCCGGAGCTGCCGAAGGTGTCGACTTTTTCCTGCGTCCCGATTTCTCCAAGGTTGATGCCGGTGTGGTTATCAGTGCCTTGGGTCAGGCATTCTTTTCTCTTAGCCTCGGAATGGGAATACTCGTAACTTATGCCTCCTACTTCCCCAAAGACACTATGATGACGCGCACGGCTGTAACTGTGTCGCTGAGCGACTTCGCCGTGGCTCTACTCATGGGGCTGATAATATTCCCGGCAGTGATGAGCTTCGGGCTTAACGACAACCCCGGAGGTCTTGCCGGAACTACGCTCGTGTTTGTAACTCTTCCGGGCATATTCACGCAAATGCCGGCATCGCAGCTGTGGGCTGTGCTTTTCTTCCTTCTGCTTTTCGTGGCGACCATCACATCTACCGTCTCAATTGCAGAGGTGTCGATAGCATTCCTGCGCGACCGTTTCAGAATGAGCCGCACTTCGGCTTGCCTCATAATTCTGCTGCCGCTGTTCATCACATCGGCAATTTGCTCTTTGTCGCTTGGAGCTGTGCCGCAGCTAAAGATTGCAGGGCTGAGCGTATTCGACTTCCTCGACTCTCTGACCACCAATTTCCTTCTGCCGATGAGCGCAATTGGAATTTGCATATATGTCGGGTGGGTGCTGCACCGCGACTTCATCAAAGATGAATTGACCAACTATGGCTCATTCCATTCACACGCAGCTCCCGTGGTGCAATTCTTGGTGAAGTTCATTTGCCCTGTGCTGATTGCATCTATCCTTGTGTCGCAAATCATCAATCTGCTTGAGCAATGACGTTCTTCGATATGAACCGTAAGCAACGGCTGGCACTATTGGCTTTTGTCACACTGCTTGTGTCAGCGGCAGTAACGGTGATGCTCGTCTCAGGGCACAGCGACTCGGCTGATGTGCTGCAATCCGACTCCATCGAAATGGCACTTTTTAAGGCTGAAATCGACTCTGCACGGATCGACACCGTGAAGCCGAACCGAAAAAGGGGGAAAAAGGCTGATTCCACTCGCACCAAGCAGCCTCAGCGCAACAGTGATGAGCGGATGATGCGCAGGATTCCCGACAATGAATGACTAAAATTTTAGAACCACATAACAAAAAATATACGATGAGCAAACGAGCACAATTTGTAACAAAGATGGGTGTAATTGCAGCCACTGTGGGGTCGGCTGTAGGTCTTGGCAACATTTGGAGATTCCCCTACGAAGCCGGGCAACATGGTGGAGGTGCTTTCCTGATAATCTACCTGCTGTGTGTGTTCCTGCTTGGCATTCCTGTGATGATAGCCGAATTTGTGATTGGTCGCTCCACCCACAGCAATGCCCTCACCGCACTGAAGAAGCTTAAACCCGGAAGCCGTTTCAGTATTGTGTCGTATGTAGGCATCGTGGCATCGCTCATGATTCTCAGCTTCTACTCGGTCGTAGCCGGCTGGATTATGGAATATCTTTATCAGGCTGTCACGGGAGGGCTTAGTGGTCACTCTTCTGAGGAATTTGCCACTCTTTTCAGCTCTTTCACGGTCAATCCGTTCCGCTCTGTGATGTGGACACTGATTTTCCTGCTCATCAACTTTCTTGTGCTGCGCCGTGGAATTGAAAAGGGTATAGAGCGCATTTCCAACATTATGATGCCTATTCTATTTGTGATTCTGCTAATATTCTGCGTCAACTCGCTGCTTATGCCACAGGTGAGACGCGGACTCGATTTCCTCTTCAATCCCGATTTCTCGGAAATAACCCCTAAAGTGATGCTCGGAGCTTTGGGGCAGGCTTTCTTCTCGCTCAGCCTGGGTCTTACATGCCTGCTCACCTACGCATCTTATTTTTCCGACAAAACTCCTCTTGTGCGCAGTGCCACCGTTGTGGCTCTGCTCGACACTTTGGTGGCTATTCTCTCGGGAATTATCATATTCCCGGCTGTGTTTTCCTTCAATATGGAACCGGCTGCCGGACCTAAACTTGTGTTTGAAATTTTGCCAGAGATATTCCAGCAGATTCCCGGAGGATACTTTTGGTCGGTAACGTTCTTCTTGCTGCTGTTCTTTGCGTCAATCACGTCTACTATTTCTATGAGCGAGATATCAATCACATATTTCGTGGAGGCTCACAAGATGAGCCGCAACCGCGCCACCGCACTCAACACCTCAATTGCCGTAGTCTTTGGCGCGCTTTGCGCATTGTCGTTTGGGGTGCTTGCCGACGTTAAAGTGTTTGGTATGACCCTATTCGAACTTTTCGACTTTGTGTCATCGAATGTTCTTCTGCCAATCGGTGGCGTTATGCTCTCGGTATTTGTCGGCTGGATTGTCGACAAGAAGGTGCTCGAAGAGCAGCTCACCGACTATGGCGCACGCAAAATCACGCTCATTCGGCCCATTCGCTTTTGCATTCGCTATGTAGCGCCTCTGTGCATCAGTATGATTTTCCTTTACGGACTTGGTCTAATTCCTCTGTAGCCTCACTCGGCACTTGCAATATGTGCCACTTCAGAGGCTTTTGCCTTTGACTGGCAACATTTTGTCGCACATTTGCTTGCTTATCACGCGACAATACACTAATTTTGTCATAAAATGGCACATTGCTCTATGCCACGCTCTGCCCAAATTGCATAGCCTCATTGGCATATACGAGCCGTTGACCCATATTATTGAATCATTTTTTGTAACTATTATGGAAACATTTCACGACCTTTTGGTACGCCGTCGCAGTATTCGAAAATACACCGATGAAGAAATTTCAGCCGAAGACGTAAAACTAATACTTGAA
>CAMFSS010000247.1 GCA_945983195.1 uncultured Prevotellaceae bacterium
AAAATTTCACTATTTTTCTTAAGGATGTAGATCCGCACGCTCCCTTTGCAGCTTCCTGATAATGCTTGAGCAGAGCCTGGCCCAACCGTCTTCTTTAGGACCGTCATACGCAGTCATAAACTCCTTGAACGATAGAGGCCACACATGGATCTCATCCCCTCTGCCGCCGAACTCCCTTACAGCAGCAGAAAAGAGGCAAGAGTAGCCTGGTTTACGAAAAATTAATCTCAAACCGAACAAGAGAACCAAGAAAAATGCGCCCAAAATCTATCACCAAAATCTTTCGGCGATTCATTACAAAGTTGGTATGCAATTCGGGAAGCAGTTGCTCGTAACTTTCCTACGCTATACGAGATATGGTGCTTAATTGAGTTGAGCCATATTGTAAAAGAGAAACAGAACCCGTCAGGGTGCTTTTACAATATTTGGCAGCTTCGGGGTCGAAGCCTTTAGCTCACGCTCTACTTGCTGCTAATTCTATTAAAGAGAAGGTCGCCACAGTTCTGATAGACCTCATCAAAGATTCTGCGACAGCGCTTTTCGTTCATCTTGATTTTTGTTCCGACGGCAATGAAGTCCTGAAGAGTTGGGTTGCCGGTAGAATTGATAGATGTAGCGTGCTGACCATTGTAGCCCTCAGTACAAAGGGTCAGATCGTATGCAGGAGCCAAATGCCAGATGAACTTGCCGTTGGAATCCTTGCGAACCAGGTAACTGAAGTTTTTGCAATGGTCATCTTTGTTGTCGGTAAGGTAATTGAATACCATACGACGGTACATTTCCTCTACATACTTTGGATTCTGTGTGATGTATCTGGTCAATGCAAGCAGTTTGCTATAGTCTAGCTCCGGCTCTGAAAGAGAAAGGCATAGCAAGCCACCAGCTGTAGCTGTATGGATGCGCTCGCTATCGTCAGTAAGGTCAAATCGCTTTGTCGTAAAGTACTTCCCATTAGTAAGCTTGAAATCCGGTACATCAATGCCACACTTGCGTGCTACCTCATTGTAATGATATTCTTGCACTCCCATATCTTTAGGATCGTATGTGTGACGGAACTTTACAAGCCAATGACCTTCTGCATCCGAGAATACAGCCTTTGGACGGCAACCGCCACTGTTACCGCTGTTGTAAAGCAGAAGTCCTGCATCGGTGTCCTGCTGTTCTTTGAGAACTTCCAAAGCTTTCTGCTGGAGTAGGTCGAAGTCGGTTATCTCTTCATCTGTAGATATGATGGTCTCCGGCTCGTATGTCAAAGCTCCCATGCCGCTCTTGCCTATGATACTCAGTCGATCAATGGCAGACAGGTTCCTGTCGTCAATGCCTTCTCGCATCAAAGCCTTGTGAAGGAGATAGCGACCATAACCATCAGGAAGGCTATCTTCGAAGATGCCAAAGTTTCCATTCAATGGTGTTGGTTTTGCAAGAAACAATCCTGTCTTCAATGGCAGTTCCAGTGGTGATATACTGAATCCTTCAGCAAGCCAGCGAGGATCATACTCAAAAGCCAAACACTTGTTGTCTGGTGTAAGCGAAATTATTCCTACAATCTCACCATGGTATTTTACTGTAAGTCTATCCATGCTTGTCATTGCTTATGCGCTCTCTTTTTACCGGTATTCTTCCGTATCTGAGTCAGTTCCTCCATTGTAGAGTACTTTGGCTCTGAAAATATATTCTTTACCTCAGACGTGTATTCCATTGCCATAGCAATGCCAATGAGATTCTTCAGCGATATGAGTCCTTTTTGCTCAAACCTCACGATGTTTGCCAGAGCTATACCGGACTTTTCTGCAACCTGCTCGCGAGTGAGATTCTTCTCGATGCGACGTTTGCGGAAATCTTCGGCTATGCCTTTGGCAATGTCGTCCACAGTGTCAAGCGTATAGTTTTCTAATAATGATAATATATTATTCATAAATTATTACAACTAATATCTATTGATAATATAATATTATTTGCAAATGTACTATATTTATCCGTAATAACCTTAGTTTTTGGTGAAAAAATTTCTTGATGATGATAATTTATATGATTTGCAAATTCTGCTATCCGGATTTAATTATCTTTTGAAGATAAGTCGCTTTATCCGCAAGTTTAAAGTGCATACATACAGCAGCCGTTCATCTTTTTTGTGGTGTGCCTTATCCCAAACTCGTGTTATTGTCTTCAAGCGAGAGGACTTTGCCGCATTGGTTGACTTTTTGGGCGAAGGGCAGTGCGTTGGTGAGGCCGCTTGCTTCCCAGTCGGCACAGTAGCGGGCGATGGCTTGTTCGTGCGAGCAGCCAAGCCGGCTCTTGTAGAGCTTCAGTGCCTCCTTTTCGGCTCGTTCGGTGGTGTAGGTCATATAACATTCGCGAGGCTCTTCCACGCCATACACTCCGCTGGTCGAGCCTCGGCGGATAAACACTTCGCGAAAGAAACTGCGTCCGTCCTTGTTGTCAAGGCGGTTGATGGTGAATATCTTGCGGCAATCCACGTCGGTCAAGCCGAGTATCGACTTGATTTCATCGAAACGCTCGCGGAACTTGCTCTGGTCGAGCAGCATCACCACGTCGGAGTTGTTGATGATGGCTTCCTGGACTATCGGGCTGCCGATGATGTCCTGTATCTCCTGTGTCACTACGCCTACCGAAGCCCAGAACTTTCGGGCTGTCTTATACATATACTTTATGTACTCAGCCATCAGCGGTGAGGCGATGGCTTTCCACGCCTCCTCGATGACCAAGCACTTGCGGTTCTTCTTGATGCGCATTTTCTGGAGGAAAACGTCCATTATAATCAAGGTGACAAGAGGGAACAGTAGAGGGTCGTCCTTGATTGAGTCTATCTCGAACACGATGAACGTCTCGTCGAACAGCGACGAGTCGAGATTCTCATTCAATGTCGATTCGTGGCGACCGCCGATATAGAACTCCTTCAGCAGATAGCTGTAGGCTGCTAAGTCGATGCCGGCAAGGTTGTTCTCCTTGATGATGTCTGGTATGCGGATGGTGCTGTACTCGTAGAATGTGTTGAACGCAAGGTTGTCGATACGCTTCTTCACAAAGTATTCATCGAAGTATTCTGTGATGACTTGCTCTACCAAGCGGTCTTCCGTCTTGGTGACTTCTCCCTGCGGACCCTTCCAGATTAGCATCACAAGATTCTTCAGAAAACCGATTTTCTCGATGTTCAGCTCCTCGCGACGGATATTGAATGGATTCATCGTGATGGGTCGCTCCTCGGTGTAGCTGATATACTTGCCGCCGACATATTCGCACAAGCCCTCGTAGGAGTTACCCGTATCGACCATCACGATGTCGGTATCCTGTTCCCATAGCTGCCGCACCACGCTGTTGATGTGGAAACTCTTGCCGCTGCCCGAAGGACCCAGACAGAAAAAGTTTGAGTTGTCTGTAAGCTTGTGCGTACCTTCCTTTCCGGTGATGTCGATGGCGACAGGCACGCCCTGACGGTCGGTGTAGTACACCTTCAAGGGAGAGTCCTCGCTGTGCAGCGTACGTTCCTTGTACATCAGGCAAGCCGCCACATCGCTCATCGTGAGGAAGCGGTCATAGTCGGCACTCATTCCGTAACAGTTACCCGGGAACGAGTTCACATAGAGTTCGAGCTGGTTGTAGGCTCGCTTGGAGAGGTGTATACCGAGGCGCGAAAGGCTGTTTTCGAGGTAGTTGGTGCACTTCTGCATATCGGTGTCAGCCGGCATCATCACGGTGATGTTGCAGTGCACATACACGAGCTGGCGGTTCTCACGCGCCACCATATCCTGTACCCGCTTGATGTCCTCCGCTGCAATGCGGTTGCTCGGCGACGGCATCGAGGCGTGTCGGTTCTTCTTCTTTTCGAGCTGTGCAAGTTCGCGCTTCTGACCCGGCACGAACACCATCTGGTTATACACCACGCAGTCGGCACCTGGAATGTTGTCGAGTATCGACATCAGATCGACCGGCATCGTGGCGTTGTTCACCTCGATGTTGGTGAATGGTCGGATTACCGACGGCAGACTGACGCAATCCACATCGACAAGGCTGTACGTTTTGCACACCTTGTCGCCCATAGAGAGCTGCTCGCTATCGGCTTTCAGATTGTTCATCGACAAAGTCCCGTCCTTGAAGTTCAGAGCATAGAAGCGGCTGACGTATTCATCCGCCTGCGATATGCCG
>CAMFSS010000248.1 GCA_945983195.1 uncultured Prevotellaceae bacterium
GCGTTGTCTTTTACCACCGCAAGCGGTGCTTACGAGCTTAAAGCGGTGCAAAGTTAAGCATAATTTTTATAATACCAAAAAATCCGCAATAATTTTTTCGCGATATTTCAAAAATATCTCTCAAAACAGCTTACGACGACCTGTTTTACACATTATATAATAGCGATTGGGGCTGCCGCCCAATGGCAGCAGCCCCATAATCCTTTCTTTTACTCCATTGAAGTGCTATTTCTCCTTGCCAAGCTTGTCGAGCTGGCGCGACAGTGCATCGAGGCACAGGTCGACAGCCTCCTCAAATGTGTCGGCAATCTTCGAGGCAAAAAGTGCCTCCTTCTGGGGTATAGTGAGTTTCACTCCGGCTTCCTTGTTGTTTGAGGTCTCTGGTTTCACCACTTTGAGGGTCACGTCCATCTCAGTGACTTCCTCGTGACGACGCGCGAGTTTCTGGGCTTTCTTGTTGATAAACTCCTCAAGCTTTGCAGTTGCGTCGAAATGAATGTCTTTAATTCTTACTTCCATATCATCCTCCTTTTTTTAATGCCCTTGGATGGGCGTGTTCGTAATTAGATTTTAGATTCCCAAATGAAATATGTGTGTACACTTGCGTTGCCGCAAGCGTGCTGTGTCCAAGCAGTTCCTTCACGCTGCTAAGTTGCGCTCCGCCATTGAGCATTGCCGATGCAAATGTGTGCCGCAGCACGTGCGGACTCCGCTGCTGCGAGCCTCCTGCCCTGTCGAGCCCGCTGCGCACCACGCGCTCCACAAGCATAGGGTAGAGCGGCTGCCCGTCGGGGCGCGTGAAAAAGTAGCCCTCAGCCGACGTGGCCCCTGCGTTGTCGCGCACCTCACGATAGCGGTCGATCCATTCGCTCAATTCACGCGCAAAGGGGATTATCCGCTCCTTGTTGCGCTTGCCGAGCACCTTCAGCTCATCGGCCGACACATCGGCATCCCGAAGCCCTATCAGCTCGGCGCGGCGTATGCCTGTGGCGTAGAGCATCATCACCATTAGCTTGTCGCGCACTTCGGTGAAATCGCCGGTGTCAACATCCTCGTCGAGCAGCGCATTGACGTTCTCCTCGCGCACCACCTGTGGAAGCCTGCGGCGCACCTTTGCCAGCTCCACATCGGCAGCCGGATTTTCCAAGGCCTTTCCGCGGCGCATCAAGTATTTGTAGAGGGCGCGAACAGCCTGCACCTTGCGGCGCACCGACCGCTGCCCCACTCCGCTCTTTGCAAGCCACGCTATCCACGCACGCACATCGCCCTGCGTTACGCTCGCTGCATCAAGCACCGACTCATCGCCGCCGGCAAGGAACTCCACAAATTGTCGGAGGTCGGTCTTATAACACAAAACGGTATAAGCTGAAAGATTCAACTCATACCGTAAATATGTTAAGAAATCCTCGATTATCATAGTAACAAGTTCCTTTGTGGTTTCCTTGCTACGAATTTAATGCAAAGATTTCAGTTTTCCAAATTATTCGACAGGAAAATTATTCCTCGTTGCGGCGAAGCTGCTGCACATACACAGCCTTCATCATCTTCTTGCGGTTGGTAACCGACGGTTTCTCAAAGGCTTGGCGTGAACGAAGTTCCTTTACGACACCAGTCTTCTCAAATTTTCTTTTGAATTTTTTAAGAGCTCTTTCAATATTTTCGCCTTCTTTTACTTGTACGATAATCATAAATGGAATATTAGATTTTTAGTTATTATTCAGTTATTGTTAATTTTGATTTTCCACTCTGCATCTTTCTGTGGCTTGCTCCCTTGCCATTGCATCGCCTCGCTTCATGCTCCATTGCAGGGCAATTATGGCTTCCGGGGCATTGCACCGTGGCACAGCGCGCCTCAATGCAGCCAAGCGGCGTGCAGAATGTGTGCAGGATTGCCGCTTCCGGTTGATTGATATGTAATTTAGCTTCTGTCTGTCAGTTTATTACTACAACCTCCTCTCAGTTGAGTGAAAAATCATTACGTTTCAGCGCACCATGCGCTAAAACGGTCGCAAAGTTACACATTTTCAGTCACTCGCCCAAATTTTTCCCGTTTTTTTTCACAAAATATCATTTTACCACCACCTTTGTGGCTTTCTTCGGTGTCACCACTATGTAGATGCCGCTATCAAGCTGCTTCGACAGCACTCGCGAGCAATGCCCACGGTCGGCCTCGGCTCCGCTTAGGGTGTAAATCACATAGTCGCCCTCAGCGTCGAGGAATCGCACGCACGCTCCGTCTACCGTCACCGCCGGCTTCACCGTCACGCCAACGCGCTCCACGGCTCCCGAGCCTTCTCCCTCAAGTTCCTCCTGGTCGATGTCGGGAGTCTCCACAGCCACGTCAACAGTGCCGATAATTCGGTCGAGCTGCGCAAAACGGTCGTTTAGATAGTCCTTCACGCGCTGCACCTCGCCTTGCCATGTGCCAACGGCTACGGGATTCATGTGTTCCAGGCTGTTCAGTATATTCCACCGCTTGAAGTTCAGCTCTGCCGACTCTGCAAGCTGCTCTGCGTAGCGGTCGACGAGCTTTCCATAGTACACAGGATTGTAGTGTCGGTTCACGCGAGCATCACTCCACAGATACTTGAGCCGTTCACGCGACTTCGCGTCAGCTATCACTATTCTGTCGACAAGGCGCTTCATCGCGTCCGATGCCACTGAGCCACCGCTGCGGTAGATGAAATCGGACTTGCCCGAAAGCGGATAGGTACGGTAGTCGTTGTCGAAACCAAGGTCGACGTCCCACACAGGTCCCACCACAAACTGCTCCTCACCGCGCTCCTTGGCCATATACATGCTCCAGTAGTAGTCGGTGTTGCCGTCAAGCTCTCCCACAATGAGATACTTCAAGAAACTGTCGAGATTGAGATATTTGCGATAGCCGGCAGTCTCGCTTGAGAAGCCGAAAGTCTGCACGGCATTCTCAAACTTATTGAAATAATCCTTTATGTAAGCCGACTGCTCGGGGGTGATTTCGTCCTCGTCGGGCGACTTGATTGTCACCGGTATTCCACGCGCCGACTCAAACCACGAGTTTTCCTCGTAGGCGTAGGCATCGACTTCGATGAAATAGCCTCCGGTGAGCGCATCGCCCTCTATATCATCGGGAGTCATTTCAGTGATTTCCACACGCCCGGGATTCACCTCCACCTGGTCGCAAAGCTGGTAGCTGCCCTGATACTCGCCATTGTAGACCACATCTACAAACTGGCAATACGGAGTATAGCCCATGCCAATGCCCTTGCTCATATCGAAGGCAAGCTTATTGCGCATGAGTGCCTTGTCGCCATAGTTGTTTATCAGCGTCCACTTCTTGCACTTTGCCGGCGCATCGGGCAGAATCTGCTGCTTCTTCTCGAATTTCAGCCGCATAGGCTTCTTGGGAAATCCCCAACTTACATTTCCCCTGCCCTTGCACTCAGTGTTCTTCTTGCTAAGCAGATATGTGCCTCCGTCGGCAATCACATGCACCGTTGAGCTCAGTTTGTCGTCCTTCGACTGGAGCATCTTCATTCCATCAGTGTTGACAACCACCAATGGCAGATTGGTAAGCTGGAACAGGTGCGTATCGTCGCCCTTTCCGGGGTGACCGTAGAATTCGATTTCGGCAAAGTTGCACGCCGCACTCGGGCCCGACATGAAGCGCACATAGCGGAAACCGCGCGTCACATCAATGTCGGCGTATGTCATTTTCCCCGACGGTGTCTTGTCGTCGCGAATCATATAGATAGGCATAGCGGCAGAGAAATCAGGCTCATTTGCCCCTTCTACCACAGCAAGTTGCAGCTTATAGGAGCGCATCTTGCGCGAAGCAAAGCCAATGCGAGTGATCACATGCGGCTCACCGAGGTCGAGCCCCACCCACGTGCGGTTGTAGTCCCACTCATCGCCGGCTATATAGGCTTTGAAGTATGTATTGAAATCACCGTCGAAAGCCATCTCCTTCGTATTCTCAGTGGTAGTTGCATTTCCCACGGCATCGCCGCTAAGCTCAGTTCCGATAATAGTTCCCAAAAGCTTCGCATCATCGGCAAAGCCGAGAGCCGCCACCAGCAGCCCCATTGCAAACATTCCTGTCCTTCTCATCTTGATAAAATTTTCACAAAAACCTAAAATCCGCAACTATCATCCAATACACGATTAAGGGTAGATTTATGAGT
>CAMFSS010000249.1 GCA_945983195.1 uncultured Prevotellaceae bacterium
CTTAGTGCGGAACACCGATGTGGCTATGAGCATCAGCACATTTATTATCAGCAGATTCTTGGTCACTGTGGGTATCGAACCCAGAAATGACCCTTTTTCATTCATCATACTTTTCTACTTAGTTACAATTATCCTGCAAAATTACGATAAAAACGTGATATTTCGCACCTCATAGCCAAATAAACTACATTCTTTAATACAGAATACCGTCACTTTTAGAAATGTTAGCTAAATCAGCCTCCCATTCCAGCCAATAAACAAGGGTGCACCTCACCGGCATCACGCACCCACTCCCCATCGGCAAAACCTACTCCCTCCACCTCCCAAAATAATCATAATGTGCTAAAAAAATTGCATATTGAATTGGTTTTTACGCCATTTTGCATTACATTTGCAATCAAAATATTTATATACTATTAAATTACTGAATTATGGCACAGACAGCAATGACAGTACGACTCGACAAGGAACAAAAGATGCAATTCGACCAGCTTTGCAGCGATTTCGGCATGAGCGCAAACACTGCAATCAATATTTTTGTCAATGCGGTGATTCGTACCGGCAGCATTCCATTCAAAATAGCAAAAAGCTCCGACGAAAAAATCCGCCGTGATGCCCTAAAAGCCATTGCTGAAATTAGAAAACAAGTGGAGTCAAGTAATGAGCCCGAAATGACTCTTGAGGAGATTAATGCCGAAATAGATGCCGTAAGAACCGCAAAACTCGCACAAGAATGATTTATATACACAGCCTTCACCGCAGACGGTGCTGCAAATAGTGCCGGCGGCACGCCATGTGAAACACTGCAACTCCAGCCATATTCACTGCTGCTGCCACTACAAAGGCACTGTGATAGCTGATTGCTTCAGCAACTGCTCCTCCTACAAGAACTCCAAGACCTATTCCTACGTCCCACGACGTAAGCAGCGTGGAATTGGCTGTGCCACGCTGCGAATTGGGGGCAAGATTAATAAACATGCTCTGGTAAGCCGGAAACATGTGTCCGTTGCCAAGCCCTATGATTATTGCAGTTGCATAGTAAGCCACCGGATGCGAAACCGTGGCAAACAGCAAATAACCAAACATTGAGAACGTTGCGCCAAATGCCGCATTCTGCACTATTTTCCCCTTTCGAAGCGAGCGTCCGCCTATCAGGCGCGACACCATCAGTCCTATCGCTGCAAGCATGAAGAATGTTCCGGTTCCGCCACTCATTCGCAGCTCGTCGCGACAGTAGATGGCAAGGTAGTTCGAGAGAACGCCGAAGCTGAACGACAGGCACGCCATCGACACTCCCAAGCGCCACCCAGGCAGCAGGAAAAAGTGGTCGAGCGACAGTGGCTGACGACTCACCTGCTGGCGTTTGCGCGGCTTGATGCTCCAGTCCACTGCAAGTCCTATACCTGCCGTGATGAGCGAAACCGCAAAAATATAGTTGAAATCGGGCACCACATTATAGAGGAAAAGCCCCACCGTGGGGCCTATTGCCATTGCCACATTGTTGCTGAGTCCGTAGTAGCCAATTCCCTCAGCCCTCCTCGATGGATAGAGCACATCAATCGCCATGGTGCTGCTTGCCACCGTGAGTGCACCGAAAGGCAAGCCGTGGAGGGTGCGGATTATGGCAAACAGCAGCACCGACCACGCCAGAAAATATCCTGCAAAGAAGATGAAAAACAAAAAGTAGCACAGCAGGAGCATAGTCTTGCGCTGAAAACTGTCAATCAGCCAGCCACTGAACGGTCGCACCATCAGTGCCGTGAGCGTGTAGCCCGAGAGCACAAGCCCTATCATCTGCTTGTCGGCGGCAAATGTGTCGCGAAGATAGAGTGGCAGCACAGGCATCACCACATAGAAGGCAAAAAACAGCAGGAAGTTGCCGGTGAACACCTTCACAAAGTTTGCATTCCACAGCCGTTCTTTTGTGTTGTTTTCATTAGTCATGTCGTTATGTTTATTGCCTCACTTCACTCGTTCACCGAGCAGTGTCGCGCTCGACACGCTATTCACCTTCACAGTGATAAAGTCGCCGGGCTGCTCGCCGCTGGCGGGGAACACCACCACCTTGTTCTGTTGCGTGCGACCCTGCATGTCGCTGTGTGAACGCTTCGAGTAGCCTTCCACGAGTATTTCAAAGGTCTTTCCCACATCGCGGCGGTTGCTTTCGAGCGACAGCTCGTTCATCAGCGCAATCATGCGGTTCAGTCGGTCAATCTTCACATCTTCTGCCACATTGTCGGGCAGGAATTTCGATGCAAACGTGCCGGGACGCTCCGAATTCTTGAACATGAATGCCGAGTCGAATCCTACCTCGCGCATAAGGCTCAGCGTCTGCTCAAAGTCCTCCTCTGTCTCGCCATGGAAGCCGGTGAACATGTCGGTGCTTATGCCGCAGTCAGGTATCATTCGGCGAATGGCGGCAATGCGGTCGAGATACCACTCGCGTGTATATTTGCGGTTCATCGCTTTCAGCACCGTGTTGCTGCCCGACTGCACCGGCAAGTGTATGTGGTTGCAGATGTTCTTGCGGCTTGCAATCATGGCAATAATCTCGTCGCTCATGTCCTTGGGGTGCGAGGTTGTGAAGCGCACTCGCATCTCAGGGGCAGCGTCGGCTACCATTCCGAGCAGTGCTGCGAAGTCCACCACCGCGCCGTCGTTGGGCGATACGTAGCGGTAGCTGTTCACGTTCTGTCCGAGCAGAGTCACCTCCTTGAAGCCTTTTGCCTGAAGGTCGTGAAGCTCATTGAGAATGCTTCCCGGCTCACGGCTGCGCTCCCTGCCGCGTGTGTAGGGCACTATGCAATATGAGCAGAAGTTGTTGCAGCCGCGCATGATGCTGATGAATCCGCCTATCTTGCTGCCGCCTATTCGCGCCGGAATCACATTGCGGTAGGTCTCTGTCAGCGACAGGTCAATGTTGATTGCCTTCTCTCCGTTCTCGGCTGCTGCGACAAGGTTCGGAAGATCAAGGTAGGAGTCGGGTCCTGCCACGATGTCCACGCCATGCTCATTGATGAGGGTCTCCTTCATGCGCTCAGCCATGCAGCCTATGATTCCCACAATGAATCGGCTGCCGCGCTTCTTGCGCATTGCCGAAAGCTGGCTCAGTCGCGAGAAAATCTTCTGTTCGGCGTTGTCGCGTATCGAGCAAGTGTTGATTAGCACAGCATCTGCGCTCTCTATGTCGTCGGTCACGTCATATCCTGCCATTTTCATCACCGAGGCCACCACTTCGCTGTCAGCTACATTCATCTGACAGCCGTAAGTCTCAATAAACAGCCTTTTCTGTCCGGCATCACCGGCGGCGTAAGTCAGTTTCACTCCTTCGCCAAAGTTTATTTTGTTGTCGCTCATATCTTCTTCAATTCTTGTTGTGCATAAAGTCCTGTCGCAATTTTCACTGCAAAATTACGATAAAATCGCGAGATTCCTATCCCCAAAAAGCAATAAATGTATTTTTGCCCTCCTCAGTCAGGCTTGTCGGAGCACTGCGGGCGGTCAGAACACATAGCCTATACCCACCGATATTCCCATCGACGAATAATCCTTCACGAAGGAGTATTTTGCCTCGGCAAACAATTTCAGAGCCTGCAAGGCTCGCACTTCAAGGCCGCCGCCTAAGTTTGTTCCGAAGCGGTTCGATGTCACGTCCTGAAGCCGTTGGTCTTCCGTAATCTGTATGTTGCTGTAGCGCCAGCTCTGGTAGGTGATGCCGCCAAGCGCATACACCTTGAATTTGCCGCCAAAGGGCAATATGAAGTGTGCATTGCCATTGATATGGAATGCGCTGCGGTCGTTTTTCTTGAAAAGCATCTGCACATCAGGAGTCAGCCTGAGCCAGCTGTTGCATCTGTATTGGAAGTACACCCCGGCAAGTCCGCTCTCCAATTCTCCGTTGTAGCCGCCAAGCAGGCCCACCGTTCTACGTCCTCCATCGGCATAAAGGCTTAATGGCATTATCGAAAATATTGCCAATACTATGGCTGCAATGTATTTTTTCATATTTTTCTACTCGGTTATGTTTCTCTGTTGCAAAATTAATATTTTGATTGGAATCTGACGCACCTATTGCCGCTTTTTTGATTTTT
>CAMFSS010000250.1 GCA_945983195.1 uncultured Prevotellaceae bacterium
TAAGTTTAGTTCCACCTTCTCCCGCAACACGCGTCGACTTCACTACTTCATGAATGGGCCATAGCTCGGAGCCTGAAGTGTGATAAGATAGGCATCTTCCTTGCCTTTTGCCTTTGCAGCATCTTTTGCTGCCTGAAGAGCACTTTCAGGTAATCCATCTACATCGGCATCGGTGAGCCACATCTCGTAAGTGTTAAGCTCTTTAAGTACATTCTGACCGAATTGAAGTGACAGCTTCGAAATCTTTGTAGAAAGTTCACGATACTTGTCACGGTCGGCTCCTTCAAGATTAGCACCATTGCGGGCAAAGCTTTGATAAGTCTTTTCAAGCAACATCTGATCCTCGGTAGAGAGTGTGCTCTTGTCGCAATTCTCATAAACGAACTTAACTCGTTTCCATAATCCCTCATTTAGAGAAATCCAGGTTCCGTATTCCGACAACTTTGGAGATACACGCTGAGATATTTCCATCAGCTCATCATCGGCATTTGCCGACAACAGCGGATAAAACACATTGAGAACACGATTGAGGTCTTTACCGGAATTTTCAAGGGCAACGATGGTGTTCTTGAATGTTGGCTGCTCCTTTTGGTCGACGATAGCATTAATCTCAGCCTTTGCCTTGTCAATACTGAAGTCGATAGCAGGCTCAAAATCCTTGTTGGTGAAATAATCAAACGGGATTAATCCGTTCTGCGTCTTAAATTCACTTAGAAAAACATTATCAGCATTCATTAATGACATTGATAATAAAAGTGTTAGTGAAATGAAAAATTTTCTCATAATTATTATGTAGTAAATTAATTTGTCATTGCTTATACATACACAAAAATCTGACAACTACAAAGCAGCGTAACACACTATGCAGTTGTCAATTTGTAATGACACTGCAAAAATAAGTAAAAATATTGCACTGTGAAAGGATTCTGCGAAAATATTTTCTCTCTTTGCTTTGCTTGTGTTCAAATTTATGTTAATTTTGGACTAATATCATCATAATTGCCATAAGAAATGACAAAATACATTAAAGATTTCATATTAGTTGACAGGCAACAAGTAACCACTGCATGTCATCTGCTAAAATTACGGCCTGAAGATGGCATAATGCCAGCAATGTTGCCCGGACAGTTTGTGCAAGTCGAAGTGAAACACTCCAAAAGCACATTCTTACGCCGACCCATATCCATCAATTTTGTAGACACTGCCGACAACACACTATGGCTGCTGGTGCGCTGCGCAGGAGAAGGCACTACGGCTTTGGTTGAAAGTGCTGTAGGTGATAAAATGAATCTTGTTTTACCACTCGGCAATGGATTCAATGCCACTCCGGGCGGTAACCGGCTGCTCATAGGCGGTGGAGTAGGAGTTGCTCCACTATTGTATCTTGGCAAGCAGCTTCGCGATTCAGGCACCGATGTTACATTCCTTTTGGGTGCCCGCAGCGATGCCGATTTAGCCATGATTGAAGAATTTGAAAAATATGGCACTGTGTGCATATCAACCGAAGACGGAACACGTGGTGAAAAGGGCTTCGTGACAATGCACACGATGATGAACAAGCGTTTCGACCTAATCCAGTGCTGCGGTCCTATGCCAATGATGAAAGCAGTGGCACGAAAGGCAAAGGAGACAGGCACACCATGTGAGGTGTCGCTCGAAAATCTCATGGCGTGTGGAATAGGTGCATGCTTATGCTGTGTGGAAGATACCACCGATAGTGGAAATGTGTGTGTATGTAAAGAGGGTCCGGTATTTAATATTAACAGATTGAAATGGTAGATTTACGAGTTAAAATAGGAGAGCTTGAATTGAAGAATCCCGTGCTTACTGCATCGGGGACATTCGGCTATGGAGAGGAATTCAGTGATTTTGTCGACCTTAACAAGCTCGGCGGATTCATTGTGAAAGGCACTACGCTCAACCATCGTGAAGGCAATCCCTATCCACGCATGGTGGAAACACCTTCGGGAATGCTAAATGCCGTAGGATTGCAGAACAAGGGCGTAGACTATTTCATAGAGCATATTTATCCGCGTATTAAAGATATTGACTCCCGCGTGATAGTGAATGTGTCGGGCGCATCTGTTCCCGACTATGTAGCAGTGTGTGAAAAACTCGCTCCACTCGATAAAGTGGCAGCAGTGGAAATCAATATATCTTGCCCCAACGTGAAGCAGGGCGGAATGGCTTTCGGAACTACATGTGCCGGAGCTGAAAGTGTGACAAGTGCAGTACGCAAAGCTTATCCTAAAACAATGATTGTGAAGCTGTCGCCCAATGTTACTGACATCACAGAGATTGCCCGCGCAGTCGAAGCAGCAGGAGCCGAGGCCGTTTCACTTACCAACTCTTTCCTCGGTATGGCTATCAACACAGAAACTCGCCGTCCATACCTCTCGACAATCACAGGCGGAGTATCTGATTCATGCATACGTCCCATCGCCGTGCGTATGGTATGGCAGGTGGCAAAGGCAGTGAAGGTGCCGGTAGTGGGTCTTGGAGGTATCATGAACGGTCGCGACGCTGTAGAGTTTATGCTTGCAGGAGCAACAGCGATACAAGTGGGAACTGCAAATTTCATTGATCCTTCGGTTACAGGAAAAATCGTAGACTACATAGCCGACTACCTCAACCGTCATAACCTCACATCTGCCACACAGCTAATTGGTGCAATGGAGCAATAGCCGATTCGAGAACAGATACAAGAAGTCTTACAAAACACTCACGGTAAGACATTCACAGATATTTGCAAACGGTATCAGCGCAGCAATGCAGTTGATACCGTTTGTAACTTTACGGGCACATAGCAATGCGAAAATAGCAAGTGTTTGGAAAGTGTTGGTATTATGACTTAGAGTAAAGGGAAGTGGCTGGATTGAAGGTGAGGAAGCCTTCATCAACAAGGCGGGTGACGGTAGTAATGATGTCAGCGGCTCGGAAGGAGAGGGTAGTGGTGAAATCCTCGATTGTGCGCGGACGTGTTGACACCATATACATAATGCCATCAATTATACTGTCGAGCGAATAGCTTGCGTCCATTCGTTTGCGACGGTCAATGCAAACGTCGCAATGCCCACAATTGTCAACATCAGTTTCACCAAAGTAGTCACGCAGAATCTTCTCGCGGCACGTACCGTCGGCGAAAGCATAGTTAAGCATATTGCCTATACGACGCTCCATTACAGCCCTCCGTTCCTCGTAGGCTGTACGCGGAATGTGAACATACCGCGGCTCTTCGCGTGATGTTGTGTAGATGATGTATGGCGTGCGTTTTCGAGGTACATAATGCAGAAGGTGTACACGCGTGAGCTTCAACAAGGAGTTATAGATTGTTTCCTGTGAGAGATTGAAGCGGCGAGCCATAACAGCCTCGTTGATAAACACATAATCAGCAAACAATCCGGAATAAGTGCGCAGAAGAGCTTGCAGCACTTGTTCGTCTTCGGGGGTAGAGTCGGGGATGTGATATAGTTCGCTCTTGTCGGCAAGAATCATCACGCGCGATTGTGTGTCAATTTCTTCTATATACTCAATGTAGCCCGACTGGGTGAGAATCTTCAACGCATTGGCAGCAGGAAGCAGAGGGTAATCAAACGTCTTGCAGAAAAATGTGAAATTGAAATCGTAGATTTGGCTATAACCGCCTCCTACGGCAACATTAAGAAAGTTACCGGCACGTTCATACACATTAAGAATGAAATCCTTATCGGGGAAGGACTCGGTAATGCGTCGCTTTAACGTTCGGTTGTCTACATCTGACACAAGCAGAACAGCCCAGGCACGGTTACCGTCGCGACCCGCTCTACCCGCTTCCTGATAATATTCTTCAAGCGAATTAGGTACATCTACATGGACGACGATGCGCACATCGGGTTTGTCGATGCCCATGCCAAAGGCATTGGTAGCTACAATAACACGTGTCTCACCCTGTTTCCACTTGTTTTGCTTGTCGTTTTTGTCCTCACTATCGAGCCCTGCATGATAAAAGTCAGCGGTAATTCGATTGAAAACCAGCTCATCGGCAATCATCTTTGTCTTTCTACGACTGCGTACATACACAATAGCTGAACCCGGTACGCTATTAAGAATG
>CAMFSS010000251.1 GCA_945983195.1 uncultured Prevotellaceae bacterium
TCATGCTACACAAGAATGAGTGTGCTGAGGGGGGCATAGGCGGCAATAATGTCGTAGAGTTTTGCCTCAAAGTGCTTGTCGATGTAGCTCAACGGCTCGTCAAGCACCAGCACCTCAGGATTGGCAATCAGTGCTCGCCCCAGGAGTGTGCGCTGCAACTGTCCGCCCGATAGTGCCCCGATTGGTGATTTCCTGCGGTCGTCCATTCCCACAAGTTCAAGCATGGCTTCTGCTCGGCTTGTTTCTTCGCGCGTGAAGCGGCGCATCAGGCTGCGTTCTCCAAGCAGACCGCTAAGCACCACATCTTCTACCGTTATTGGAAATCGGCTATCAATTACATTCTTTTGTGGCAGATAGCCCATTTTGAGCCGCTTAACCACCTCTCCCCTACTGCGGAAAGCCACAGTGCCGCTTGTCGGCTCAATAAGTCGCAGAATTACCTTCAGCAGTGTCGTCTTGCCTCCTCCATTCGGTCCGGTGACTGCCACAAAATCGCCCTCATCAATCGAGAGGTCGATGTGCGAGAGTGCTGTCCGATTGTCGTAGGCAACTGTCACATCTTGCAATTCTATGAGTTTACTCTGTCGCAAGTGCATTGGCAATGTTTTTTAGTTCGGCTTCCCAATCATAGCTCATCGGATTGATTGTGACCATTTTTGCCCCAATCTGTCCATTGATCGACTCTATTTGTCGGGTGTCAAATTCCTTTTGGTAGAAAAAAATCCTCGCTCCGCTGCTGCGGGCTTCATCTATCTCTTTCTTCAGATGTGCCACCGGGGCTTCTTTGCCGTTATACTCCATACTAATCTGATGCAGGTCGTAGTCGCGGGCAAAATAGCTGAGCGACGGATGCCACACTAAGAATGTGCGCGTTTTCACCGAATCGAGCTTGGAGGCTATTTCGCCGTCGAGTGTTTCAAGTCGGGTCTTGAGGTTGGCATAATTGCGGTCGTATTCGGCGGCGTGTTTTGAGTCGATTTCCACAAGTGCATCGTGCATATTCTTGGCTATGGCTATTGCATTGCGTGCCGAAGTCCAGATGTGTGGGTCGATTTCGTGGGTATGTCCGTGTTCCACCGCATCGTGGCTGCCGCGCAGCAGTGGTATATCCTTTGAGTTGTCGAAGATTTTGAGTTGCGGATTCTCCGATTTGGCTTTTTCCACTATTGCGAGCTCAAATCCTATATGTCCTATGCAGAAGTAGGCTTCGCTCTTTTCAAGATGCATCAAGTGCTGCATACTGGGTTCGTATGCCTCGGGGTTGCTCCCCTGGGCAAGCAGGCACACCACCCTGAAGTGGTCACCCGCAATCTGTTCGAGCAGGTAACGCTGGGGCTGTATGCTGACAGCTATTATTCGCTCCGTGTTGCCGCTGCCTGCGCACGATGTCAGCAACGACATGAGCAGCAACACTCCTGCTGCCGCTGTGGCGGCAAATACTGTTATAAATATGTTTTTGATTTTTAGCATTGTAGTCGAGATTAAGTTGGTTTCTGTAGTGTCAGGCTTTTGCGCCATCATCTTCGTGAGTGACGTTTGCATCGGTGTGCAACGGCTGCTTGTGTGAATGTAGCTTCACCTTCACTTCGTCAAATCCTACTCCATACACGCCATTCACGTTGGCTTGCGTCACAAAGGCATCTTTGTCGATCGATTTAACTATGCGGAATATTGTCACCGACTCTATTTTGCGGCACATCACTATCAGCAACTTCACGTCGCGCTTGGTGTACCAGCCCGTTCCGTGCAGCATCGTGCAGCCTCGGTGTGCCTCATTGTTGATGCAATTGGCTATCTCTTCCCACTTTTCCGATATGATGGTGAATTGCACTGCCTGCCTGTTGGTGTTTATCACGTAGTCGCACACAAACGACACCACAAGCAGTATCACGAAGCCGTACACTATCTTGTCGATGCTGTGGAAGAGCAGGTATGAGCTTGAAATGATAAACACATCGGTGTAGAGTATCATTCGCCCTATCGTTACATTAGTCCTTTTCGACACCATGGCTGCCACTATGTCGGTGCCGCCGGTGCTTCCGTTGTGTATGAAGGCAAGTCCTACTCCCATTCCGCACATTATCGAGCCAAGTATGATGTTCATGAAGGGCTGGTTGTTGACAAACGGCTCGGGGAATAGCGGCTGCATTATGCCGAAGAAAATGCTTATCACCGTGAAGCCGAACACTGTGCGTATCACAAATGTGCGCCCTACCACCCTGAATGCCATCATCAGCAGCAACACATTGAGCGAGTAGTTGGTGATTGCCACCGGAATGCCAAACTTGAAATATACGAGCGATGCCACACCTGCCAGTCCGCCGCTCACCACTTTCTCAGGCAAAATGAATGCCGTGAAGCCGAATGCGTAGAGCGCAAGGCCCACGACAATCATAAAATAGTCTTTCAACTGATTGAGAAACAATCTTTTATCTCCAATGAGAGTCATAATCTATTCTGCGTTCTTTCAAAGAAATAAATTTTTCATTCTTTTGCTCGGCCACAAGGTCGGCGAAAAGTGACGCTAAGTTACTAATTTCTCTTGAAAAATCAGCACTTTTTTGCAAATTTCTCAGAATTTTCACAAACCCTATGCCGCCGCTCCCTATTCTGCCGGCTTTCGGCTCAGCAGCGGGTCGATGGCTGCGGCTATTGCCGGTGCGCCCACCAGAACCGACACATTCCGGTCGCTGCGGAAGTGCTGCACTTCGGCTCCGGCTTCTCCGGCAATCAGCAAGGCTGCACACACGTCCCATTCGTGAAGATTCAGCTCCCAGTAGGCATCAAGGAATCCCGCTGCCACATAGCAGATGTCCATTGCTGCCGCGCCTAAGCGGCGAAGTCCGCGCACGTGTGGCAACACTCGCGCCACGTTGGCAAGATTGTTGTCGGCATTCGTGTCTTTGTCCACCGGGAATCCTGTCGACACTACGGCTTTGTGCAGGTCGATGTTGCTGCTCACCGCTATGCGCTTTCCGTTGAGATATGCACCCTCTCCGCGCACGGCATGAAACAGTTCGTTCAGATAGGGTGCAAACACCACTCCCACCACCGTTTCGCCTCGGTGGCGTATGCCTATCGACACGCAGAAGGTCGGCAATCCTGCATTGTAGTTGGTAGTGCCGTCTACGGGGTCTATCACCCATTCATAGTCCGTATCGCGCTTCTCCTCACCCGATTCCTCCGACAGTATGGAGTGTGTGGGATAGTGCTCGTGCACATAGTCTATTATTGCAGCCTCTGAGCAGCGGTCGGCAACGGTCACTATGTCGCTGTCGTTGAGTTTCGCCGTCGCGCCAAGATTGGCTGAGCGAAAATACTCTAAATGTATTTTCCCTGCCCTGTGCGCACATTCCATCGCGTCAAGCAGCAGTTGGTCGTGTTCCATAATATAAATATGCTTTTATTGTTTTTTCCAGTCTACGAATCTTTTTGCCCCTATATATTGCGAAATTTTCGGTTCGCGCTCTGCGCATTCACGCTTTTGACTTCTGCCCGTTGCCTATGGCCTCTCGTCTATCGGTATCTGGCGCTTGAAGACCTCCTTGAACGAGATCAGCGACTCTGTGCGCACCGACACGAGATTCTGCAATCTGTCGTGGATTATTTGCAGCAAGTGGCTGTTGTTGCGTGCATACAGCTTGATGAAGATGTCGTATTTTCCGGTCGTGAAATGGCATTCCACCACTTCCGGTATCTCTTTCAGCTTCTCCACCACCTCATCAAATTTCGACGGGTCGCTCAGCAGGAAGCCTATGTATGAGCATGTTTCATATCCCACCGATGCCGGGTCTATCAGCGACTCCGAGCCTTTTATCACTCCGAGGCTCTGCATCTTCTGTATGTGCTGGTGTATCGCGGCTCCCGACACATTGCATTCGCGTGCTATTTCAAGGTAAGGTTTGCGTGCGTTTTGCGACAGCATTTTTAGGATTTTGTAATCCAATGAATCTAATTGTGAATTTGCCATTTGACAATATGTTTTTTTATTCAACAAAAATGGTTAACTTTGCTTATTAGGCTTATAATCCCAAATCGGTCATTAGCGTTATGATGATAACTTTTTTATTTTTGGAC
>CAMFSS010000252.1 GCA_945983195.1 uncultured Prevotellaceae bacterium
GCCCTTCGACAGTTGCATTTTTAGTTTTATTTTACTATCTTTACGACACAACCATAAAAACCTACAAGATTATGGCAAAAACAGGCTTTTTCAAGAGATTATATGATGAAATTGGCGTTGCCTACGAAAACATCAAGGAATTTGTGCCGTTTTTAGGCTTCGACGTACCCGAAATGTCGCGATTCAATGGCTGGACTGTCGGTTTGCTCGCAACAATCGTACTGGTGCCCTATCTGCTCTTTTCGAATGCGGCAAAGAGTGTCACGGTAGAGGATTATCAGCCTGTGACGGTCGCCGCACTGCACAACGGCGACATCTACGACACTCCCATAACCTATAAAATCAACAATGGCGAAGCCGGGAAGATTGACGGAGTGCGCCGCGGCGACTCGCTGCGTGTGCTTGCCTACAGCCGGAGTCTTTTTGCATTCCATGTGGAAACGATGGACGGAGAGCGCGGATTTATCCGTGCCAATCTCATCGCCGACTCCATGATAGTGGTGAAGCGTATCAACGTGGAGGGCGACTATCTCGAAAAAGGAGAGCGTGTGCTACTCACCGAAATACGCAAACCCAACAAAAAGAAGAACGAATACTCCGAGCGCACCACCGTGCGCCGTGGCAATGAGGTGTTCACATTCACCTCCGGCGAGATTTTCCCAATGATGGCTTTCGGAATGCCAATCTACCACACCAATGAAATGGCAACCGTGACGCCGCGCTGGCTTCGCAGCCACTTCGCTATCGACAGAACTGCCAAAGACGAGGTCGACACGGAGGGGTACGGCTATGCAACAACAGTGAAGCACGAAGGCAGCGACATCATTGCCACATACGCTTTCAAGGTGAACGATGAAACACGCGACAAGGAGCACAAAGGGGTCGTTGTGACCTACCGCAACGGTCGTGTGCACCACTACGATTTTGAGTCATCGGAGTCGATGGGCTGGATTCTTTCAATCATGCCATTCGCCAACGACATTCAGTCGCTGCCAATGACCGTGAGAATGACCACAAACCCCATTACCACCAATGGCGAGCTGCAAAGTGCCGACGACATAATCGACGAGGAGAGTGGCGTCAGCAAGTGGATTCACGAAAACTTCTTCAATTGGAAACTACCCATATGGCTATCGGTGATTATAGCCATAGCATTGGGTATCGTAGCCCTGATAGTATGCATATTCTATTTCCACTGCGTGCTTATGCTCGTGCCGGCAATTGCTCAATATGCGGGCTACATCACCATACTGCCCAATTTCATCTACCGCATAATCATATCGTGCGCCTTGCTGTTCGGAGGCGAGCTGCTCTACTTCTTCGCCGGCGGGCTGAATTGGTTCCTGGTGATTTTGGTGGTTGTCTACTTGTATTTCCAGTGGAAAAACTGGATGAAATGGGTCACTTTCAACCGCTGCTCGGAGTGCCGACACATGTACACATTGGTGACCGACGACTACCGCGACGGCGGCACAAGCTACTACGACAACGTGAACTATCGCGTCACCACACGTGGCGGCAAAGAAATCGACCGCACCGAGACATCGCGCGAGCACCGCAAGATAGTGACCGTGTATGAAGATTTGCACTGCTCAAACTGTGGCGCAAGCGGCACCTACACCCACGTCACCGACCGCAAGGCATAGCACACAACAGCATCATTTCTCAATGAGCACGGTGGCGTAGGCTGCAATGCCCTCTCCGCGGCCTGTGAAGCCGAGCTTTTCGGTGGTAGTGGCTTTAATCGACACGCAGTCGGGCTCACACCCTATGCAGCCGGCTATCGCCTCCTGCATCGCCGGAATGTGCGGATTGAGCTTCGGCTGCTCGGCGCAGATGGTGATGTCGGCGTTGCCGAAGCGGTAGCCCTTCTCAGCCACAAGGCGCACTGTCTCCACAAGCAGCTTCTTGCTGTCGATGCCCTTGTAGCGAGGGTCGGTATCGGGGAAGTGGAAGCCTATGTCGCGCAAGGCGGCAGCACCGAGCAGGGCATCGCACAAGGCGTGCAACACCACGTCGGCATCGCTGTGCCCCAATAGTCCCAGCTTGTAGGGTATGTTCACTCCACCCATCCACAGTTCACGGCCCTCAACGAGGCGGTGAACGTCAAAGCCCATTCCTACACGTATCATTTTCAGTAAGGATTTTTTTATACAGGCAGCACCTGGTGTGCGCTGCGCCTGCGAGATTGTTGTTTATTTCTTCTTTTTGCCGAGGAGGTCACGGATTCCATTCATGTCGAATGAAAGGGTGAATCGCAGCGTCTGGTCGAGCGGGCTGCTCTGCGCCGTTGCAATCATGTAGGCTGCATCGAGCTTCACCACATTGAGCGAGAATCCGGCTCCGAGACCGAAATATTGGCGGTTGCCCTTGTATTCATTCTCGTGATAGTAACCGGCACGCAGGAAAAACTGCTGGTTGTAGTTGTATTCCACACCAAGCGAGTAGTTGATTTCGCGCAGCTCCTCCTTGGCACCGCCCGGAGCATCGCTGAACGACTTGAATATACCCGAAATAGGCGATGTGTCCTTCCACTCCTGCACTGCATCCTCGTATGCCTGGGTGTCGTTCTCGCCGGTCTCGGTGAGATAGTCTGCTTGGCGCGGACGTGCCGGAACGAGCAGCTTGTTGACGTCGACCGACATGGCAAGGTTGTGATAGTCGGCAAGCGGGAAAGTGAAAGTAGTTCCGAGTTTGAGGTTGGTCGGGAGGAATGCCGGGTCGTTGCCGCCGTTGTACGACACCTTCGAGCCGATATTCGATATGTTCCAGCCAAACGACCACTGGCACTCATTGCGTCCTATCACCGGGTAGGTGGTGAGGAATCCGGCAATGTCGGCGGCAAAAGCCGATGCGCCCTTGGTGGTCTCGCTCGACGAAGCATCACTGAAACCGAGGTTGGAATAGATGTAGCGCAGAGCCACACCCATCGAGTAGCTTTCAGAGAGCTTGCGCGAGTATCCAAGGTCGACTGACATTTCGTAGGGGTTGATGGTATTGGTCACATTGCCCTCACCATCGTTCATATTCACCTCACCCAGCGAGAAGTAGCGGAGCGAGAAGCTCACCGCCTGATTGTCGCCGCTACCAATCTTCCAGTAGCCGGCGGCATTGAGCAGTGCGATGTCGTTCACCAGCTTGCGGAGCCATGGGGTGTAGCTCAGCGAGATTCCTGCCGAGCTGTAGGCAAAGGCATATTTCGAAGGATTCCAGAATTGAGAGTTCTCGTCGGGCTCAGTAGCCGCACCAATATCACCCATCGAGGCACCACGGGCATCGGGAGCGATGTTCAGCGAGGTTACACCGGTGGTGATTGGGTTAAACTCATTTTTCTGAGCCATAGCACTTTGCGCTGCGCCTACGAGTATGATAACCGCCAAAAGTAAGCTGAAATTTTTCTTCATTACGCTCAAATTTATAATTCTACAATATAATAACTGAAATTGCGCCAAAATATTGTATATCCCACAAAAATAAGAGAAAAGCGACCTATTCATATTGTTTAGCTGAAAAGCCGGCAATTGGGTGCGACACCCAGTTGCCGGCTATGTTTTTGCATTCAGTTCAAGAAAGCTGTTGTTTCTACTCGGCAGGAGCAAGAACAACTATCGGCTGCTGCTGTGAGGCTGCATAGCCCGAGGCATTGCGCACCAGGCAGTGGTAGAAGTAGCGTCCGGGAGCCACGCGGCTTCCAAGCATGTCGGTGAGATTCCACTCACACTCGTCGGCAGTGGTGACGATGCTCCACACCGTGCGGTGCATGGCATCGGTCACTGTGACGGTGGCCTCGGCATCGCTGCCAAGCGTGTGGCTGATGGCAAATGTCACGGCAGTGCGTGCATCCTTGGCATCGGCAGTCACCTCGGCTGTATTGTCGGTACTGTCTACCACAAAATCAATGCTGCGGCTGGCGCGGTTGCCGGCAAGGTCGCTCACGGCAAAGGTGAGGGTGTGTGTGCCGTAGCTGAGTCCGTCGATTGGCAGTGCAACCGGCACAGTGCGGCCGCCATAGCCCCCGGTGGCGAGGATGCGACCGTCCGCGACCGACAAGAAGACGCCGTCCACCCCCCC